>JAGWVP010000140.1 GCA_018970825.1 bacterium
GGCCGTCTCCGACCTGGGCCGCGATCTGCGAGACGAACACGAATTCGAAATCGCCGTCCGCGTTCGCGGCCGAGCGGGGCGGGTTCGAGTCGAAGGCGGCTTCCCGCAGGGCGTCGATCAGCGTCTGGTCGACGGCGAGGCTCCCCGATCGGTCCTCGACCTTGATGTCCTTCAGGTGTCCCTCGGGGTCGAGGAGGCAGCGGACGGTGACCGGTTCGTGGGCGGCGAGGATGTCGTTGATCCCGAGGTGCTGGCGCTGGAAGATCAGGAGGTTCTGGAAGACCCTCGTGCCGACACGGCGCACGAAGGGCGCGAAGCGATCCGCCTTCGTGTTGAGCATCGTGAGGCTGCCCTGGGCGACTCCGGGCAGGCTGTCGAAGGACCCGCGGGTACCGCCGAAGAATCCAGGCTTGGGCGGCGGGGCGCTCACCAGATCGCGGCGCGGATCCTCGCGCCCGTCGCCGCGGCCGCCCGGCTCGCGCCTGGCTCCTGCCGGTGCAGCCGGGCGTGCGTCGGCGAGCACCTCGGCCGCGGGAGGCAGGAGCGCGTCGAGACCGGGCAGCGCGCGCTTGCCACCTCGGGCGGCGGTGCGCGGTCGCGCCTCCGCTTCGTCGGTCGCCTCGGGCGCGGGTCTCGGTCGCCGTTTCGGAACCGGTCGCGGCTCGATGCGCGGCGGCGCGTCGAGGCGATCGGCGGGCGGCTCGAGCATCGGGCGGGCGTCCGCCCGCTCGACGGGCTCGGGCGGAGAGGTGTCCTCGACTTCCCTCGGAGGGGGTGGCGCCGGGCGTGGACGGGGCCGGGCCTGCGCTTCGGCTCGCGGCGGTGGCGCCTTCGGCGGAGTCTCGGGCCTCGGCGCCGCCCGCGGCGGAGCGGGCTTCGTCGCGGGTGCGTTCACGACTTCCCTTGCGCTCGGCTTCGGCGGGCCGACCTTCTGCGGGGCCGGCCCCGGCTTCGTCGCGGGCTTGCTCTCGACCGGCTTGGGCGGCGGCGCCTTCTCGCCGGCCTCGGGATTGCCGCGCTTGACGGTCTCCTTCTCGACGCGGTTGTCGCGGTCGCTGAGCAGCGCGGTCTTGTCGGGGGCCTGGCCGTTCTCGCGGTCCGACGGGGCGACCACCTGGTTGCGCAGGGGAGCCGCGGGGGGAAGCGCCTGGGCGGGTGCGGCGACGGCGGGCGGAGCGGTCGGCTTCGCCGCCTGGGCGGCCGGCGGCGCCTTGGGTGGCGACTTCGTCGCCGCGGCCGGGGGCGGCGCGAGCTTCACGACGATCGGGCGGTCGGGTGGAGCCGAGGCGGAGAACCGTGCACCGCGCAGCCAGACGAGCAGGAGCGCGTGGAGAAGGAGCGAGAGGGCGCCGAACGTCGCGAGCGTCGAGAGACGGGGGCGCTCGGGATCGAAGGTCCAGTTCAAGCGCGCGCCTTGCGGGTACCCGGCGACTGGCCTAGAGGGTTGCTCATGGGTCTCGGCGTTCCCGAGCTTTTGATCATCCTGGCGGTGGTCCTGATCCTGTTCGGCCCCGGGCGGCTCCCCGGCCTCGGTTCCGGCATCGGTAGCGCGATCCGCAACTTTCGCAAGGCGATCAACGAGCCGGATTCGATCGACGTGACCCCGCGGCCGGGCTCCGACCGCGACGCCGAGCACTGACCGCCGTCAGGCGGCCCTCGCGTCCACGATCCGACAGTCCACTTCGCTCGCGTTCGCGGGCGGGTCGGGAAAGACGAGCAGGAACGTCGCCGATTCCCCGGGCCGCACGACGAAGCGACGGTTGGGCTCCAGGCGGAGCAGCATCTCGACCTCGCTCGCCGAGAGGTCGCGGATCGTCTTGCGCATCTGGTTCGCCGCGTAGACCACCTGGCGTCGCCGTTCGACGCCGTCGGCGAGCAGGCGCCCCTCGACCTCGATGAGTCGCAGCGGCTGCCCGGTCGTGTTCGTCACGCGGCCGGACACGACGAGGGCCCCGCGGTCGCCCTTGATCTTCTCGATGCTGCTCTCGAGACCGCTCACCTGGAGTCTAGCGAGCACCAGGCGATCGTCGCCCACCAGGCGCCCGAGCAGGGGCACGGAGCCGAGTCGCTCGAGCGCGAGCTCGGGGTTGCGGCGCAGCAGCGCGGCGAGCCCGAGGAAACCGGCGAGCACGAGGCCGACGCCGGCGAGGACCGGGCGCATCGGCGACCGGCTCGTCGCGGCCGTCCGGGTGCGCCCTCGTTTGCCGTCGACCGGCGCTCGCTCGGAGTCCCGGATGAGGAGCGGGCCGTCGTCGTTCTCGTCCTCGATCGAGGGCTCGTCGTCCTCCGGGGGCGGCGCGCTCCGCGTCCGTCGCGGGCGACGTCGCGGCGGGGCGGGGGCCTCGTCGCGCTCGGGCGGGCCGGCGTCGCGGACCCCTTCCTCCTCCTCGTCGTCCTCGTCCGACGCGACGAACGCGGGTTCGCCGGCGCCGCGGGCCCTCGTCGGCTCCCCGTCGTCCTCGTCCGGGTCGTCGACTTCGGCGGAGGGGGCGATGGCGATGGCCTCGTCGGGCTCTTCCTCCAGCTCCGCTTCCGGGGCGGGAGTCGCGCGCCGTGGCGGCGGTGCGGGCTCCTCCTCCTCGCCGGTCGCGGCGCTGCCGCGGCCGGCCGCCCTCCGGCCGCCGAAGGGAAGCGGCAGGTTTCGATCCTCGGCCGCACGCGAGCCGCGGGTCGCCGGGCGCTCGCCGCTCGCGAACACGTGGTTGCAGCGAGTGCACTTGAAAACCGGGCGAGCGTCGCTCAGGCGGGCATCGGGCACCCGGTACTGGGTTCCACAACGCGGACACTGAACGGTCACGGCATCCCCTCCATCCTCCCCGCCTTTCCCCGACCGTCCGCCTCGGGGTTCGAAGACCCCCGGTCGAGTGCGAGAGGGGGGACTTGAACCCCCACGGGTGTTACCCCACAGGCTTCTGAGACCTGCGCGTCTGCCAGTTCCGCCACTCTCGCGCGCCTTGCGGCCTACCAGTCGCCGCAGCACGCTTCAACGCGGTCGTCCCGCGTCGGCGCAAATTGACTCGACCCTCCGCGGCGGGTAGCCGCAGCCCATGGCCCGGGCGAAGGCTGGGAACTCTCGACCGTCGACCGGTGCCCCCGATCCGTTCGCGCATCCTTCGACGCGCGCCCTCGTCGCCCGGGGGCTCGAGGAGGACGTGGGCCGCGGCGACGTGACGACGGCCTCGACGATCGACCCGGCCGCCGCCGGACGGACCGCGCTCGTCGCGCGCGAGGAGTGCGTGGTCGCGGGCCTGCCGCTGGTCGAGATCGTGCTCGAAGCGGTGGCCGGCGGCGGATCGCGGGTGCCGTCGGTCGAGATCGAGGTCGGGGAGGGCGAGGTCGCGCGCAGGGGACGACGGCTCGCGGTGGTCGACGGCTCTCTCGCGGTCACGCTGACCGGCGAGCGCCTGTTGTTGAACCTCGTGCAGCATCTCTGCGGCATCGCGACCGAGACGCGCCGCTACGTGCAGGCCGTCGCCGGGACCCGCGCCGCGATCGTCGACACCCGCAAGACGCTCCCGGGCATGCGCCTCCTGCAGAAGTACGCGGTGCGCTGCGGCGGCGGCCGCAACCATCGCTTCGGTCTCGACGACGGCGTGCTGGTGAAGGACAACCACGTCGCCGCCTGCGGTTCGGTGGCGGCCGCCGTGCGAGCCGCCCGGGCCGCGGTCCCGCACTCCCTCCGGGTGGAGGTCGAGTGCGATCGCCTCTCGCAGGTCGACGAGGCGCTGCGGGCCGGCGCCGACGCGATCCTGCTCGACAACATGACGCCGGCCGAGGTCCGGGCGGCGGTCCGCCGGATCGACGGACGCGCGATCGTGGAGGTCTCGGGGGGCGTGAACCTCGACACCGTGCGGGCCTACGCGGAGAGCGGAGCCGACCTGGTGTCGGTCGGTCGGCTCACGCACTCGGTCCGCGCGGTGGACGTCGGCCTCGACTTCCTCGCGCGTCGGCCCGCTCGCGGCCGCGCACGGCGAGCCTGATGCCGCAGGACCCGGTCCTCGCGGCCCTCGTGGGCGGGGACTGGCGCTCGGGCGAGGCGCTCGCCGCGGTCCTCGGGGTGACGCGGGCCGCGATCTGGAAGTCGATCGAGCGGCTGCGGCGCGAGGGGTACGAGATCGAGGCCGAGGCCGGGCGCGGCTACCGCCTGCTCCGGGCTCCCGATCTCCTGCTTCCGGCGGAGATCGCCCGGCACTTCCGACCGGAGCGCTTCGTCGGGAAGATCGTGCACCTCGACGAGGTCGACTCGACCAATCGACTCGGGATCGACCTCGCCCGCGAGGGTGCGCCCGAGGGCACCGCGGTCGTCGCCGAACGCCAGACCTCCGGTCGCGGCCGACTCGGTCGCACCTGGGAATCGCCCGCCCGGGTGAACCTGTACCTCTCCGTCGTGCTGCGGCCCGCGCTCTCGCCGGTCGAGGTGCCGCGCCTCACGCTCGCTGCGGCGGTCGCGGTCGCCGACGCGATCGGCGCGACGACCGGGCTGCGACCCGGCATCAAGTGGCCGAACGACGTGCTCCTCGGGGGCCGCAAGGCATGCGGCATCCTGACGGAACTCGAGGCGGAGGCGGAGCGGGTGCGCTTCGTCGTCGTCGGCATCGGCGTGAACCTGAACGCGCGGGAGGAGGACTTTCCACCCGAACTCCGTGCGAAGGCGACGAGTCTCGCGATCGAGCTCGGGCGCCCGGTCGACCGGCCGGCCTTCGCGGGTGCGCTACTCGGGGCCCTCGAGAGGGTCTACGGCGAGATGCTCCGCGGAGGCTTCCCGGGCGTCCGGGCTCGCTACGAGTCGTGGCACGTGCTGCCGGGTCGCCTGGTGACGGTCGACGGAGTTCCCCCGGTCGAGGGCCTGGTCCGCGGCATCGACGACGAGGGGGCGCTGATCGTGGAGGCCGCGGACGGGACCCGCCGCGTGCTCTCGGGCGAGGTGACGCTGCGCGGCGTCTACCCGACCGACTGAACCCGTCGGGCGGCTTGCGAGGCGCTCCGCAGGGCGCTTAGGTCCGGGGGCCGATGCTGCTCGCGATCGACGTCGGAAACACCCACGTGGTGATGGGACTGTTCGAGGGGACGCGCCTGCTCCGGCACTGGCGCGTGCTCACCGACCGGGGCCGGACCGCCGACGAATACTCCGTCATCGTCTGGAACCTGCTGCGGATGGCCGAGCTCGATCCGTCCCGCGTGGGTGGCGCGATCGTCTCGAACGTCGTGCCGCCGATGCAGCCGATCGTCGACGAGATGTGCCGCAACACCTTCGGATGGAGCCCCCTCGTCGTCGGCCCGGGCACGCGGACCGGCATGCCGATCCTGTACGACAACCCGCGCGAGGTCGGCGCCGACCGCATCGTCAACTCGGTGGCGGCCTACGAGCGCCATCGCGACCTCTCGATCGTCGTCGACTTCGGCACCGCGACCACCTTCGACGTCGTGAGCGCGCGCGGGGAGTACCTGGGCGGCGTGATCGCACCCGGGGTGGGGATCTCGCTCGAGGCGCTCTATTCCAGGACGGCGAAGCTCCAGGCCGTCGAGTTGCAGAAGCCGCCGAAGGTCGTCGGGCGCAACACCGTGAACGCGATCCAGGCGGGCGTCTTCTTCGGCTACGTCGCGATGGTCGACGGCGTGGTGGAGCGGATCCAGAGGGAGCAGGGCGGGGCGGCCCGCGTCCTCGCGACCGGCGGCTTCGCCTCCCTGATCGCGGCGGAGTCGCAGACGATCGCCGAGGTCGACGAGTTCCTCACGCTGCACGGTCTGCGCATCATCTGGGACCGCAACCGGGAGGGTGGCCAGGCGAGGCCCGGCCCCGGCCACGCTTGACGCCGGGGAGCCGGCCGGACGCGATCCCGGCCGAGGAGCGAACGCCGGAGCTCGAGGAGATCCTCGCCGGTCGCGACGGCATCGTCCTCGACGCCGACCTGCTCGCCGATCCGGCGGGTGCGGCCGCGGCGTCGCGCGGAGACCTTCCCGAGGCGACGGTCGACGAGGTCGAGACGGGGGAGATCCCGGGGCATTCCGCGGGGACGGGCGCCGCTTCCGGTTCCTACGTCCCCGAGAACGAGGCGATCTCGATCCGGGTGAAGCGCATGCCCGTTTCGCACCGGATCAAGCTCGCGCTCGCGGGCGGACACGAGGCCCGCGTCGTGCTCGGACGCGATCCCGTCCGCCTCGTCCAGCGCTGCGTCCTCATGAACCCGCGCATCACGCAGGAGGAGGTTCTCGCGATCGCGAAGAACCGCAGCATCCACGGGAGCCTCCTGCGGCAGATCGCCGACCAGCGCGACTGGGTCCGCCAGTACTCGATCCGGCTCGCGCTCGTGACGAATCCGAAGACTCCGCTCCAGGTCTCGCTCAAGCTCCTGCCGGGACTGCAGGAGCGCGAGGTGCGCGCCCTCGCGAAGAGCCGCAACGTCTCCAGCGTGATCCAGGCCCAGGCGCGGCGGATGGTGCTCCGCAAGAACTGAGCCCGCGCAGCCCGCCCGTCAGGGAGTGGGCTGCGGGGCAGGCGTCGGGGTCGGGCTCCGGCCGACGGTGATCGTCGCGGTGGCGACCTGGACCGGGAAGTCGACCACGGCGTTGGTCACGGAGACCTGCTCGCCCGACCCCACCGCCCGCAGTCTGCCGTTCGGATCCGACAGGCGAGCGAGCGGGTCGCCCGGATCGATCTCGCCGTTCTGGTCCTCGTCGATCCAGAAGAAGATCGCCTCCGAGCCGGGCTCGATGCCGCTTCGCGCGAAGGTGAAGTTCGAGGTCAACTGCGCGAGGAAACTCTTCGGACAGGCGCTCGCGTCCGCCCCCTCGGCGAGGCCCACGCAGACGATCACGGTCACGGTGGTCGGGTCGCTCACGAGCGTCGTGAAGCGGCTCACGTTGCCGGTGACCGAGACCGTGTAGGAGGGCGTCGGCGAGGTGTCCGGGTCGCAGCTTCCCGAGAGGCAGATGTCGTCGCCGCCGCAGGCCGCGATCGCGAGCGCGATCAGCGCCGACCCGACGACCGGCAGGAGGAAGGCAACGAGGCGCGCCATGGGGCCGGAGCCTAGGCCCGGGGGAATGACCGGTCAAACCGTCGACGCGGCGACGGGCCCGGCCGACGATGTTGGCGTCCGCCGGGCGCGAGCGCTAGACGCACCCGCGTCGACGCGGCCTCCGCCGCGCGAGGAGTCCGCGTCCAGCCGGGGAAATTCGGGGGTTTCGATACGATGGGGAGCTACAAGATCGTCGAGGTGCCCTCCGAGGGGCAGCCGATCCGCATGGGTGGAGACGGACGCCTGCAGGTCCCCGACCGTCCGATCCTCCCGTTCATCGAGGGGGACGGGACCGGGCCCGACATCTGGCGCTCCTCGCGCCACGTGCTCGACGCCGCGGTCGCGAAGGCCTACGGCGGCCGTCGCAAGATCGCCTGGTGCGAAGTCTACGCGGGCGAGAAGGCGTTCAACCGCTTCGGCGACTGGCTGCCCGAGGAGACCGTCACCGCGTTCAAGGAGTTCCTGGTCGGCATCAAGGGGCCTCTCACGACGCCGATCGGCGGCGGCATCCGCTCGCTCAACGTGACGCTTCGACAGCTCCTCGACCTCTACGTCTGCCTGCGACCGGTGCGCTGGTTCGTCGGCGTCCCGTCCCCGGTGAAGCATCCCGAGGCCGTCGACATGGTGATCTTCCGCGAGAACACCGAGGACATCTACGCCGGC
>JAGWVP010000141.1 GCA_018970825.1 bacterium
GCGGGCGAAGGCCGAAGCGATCTCCTCCGCCGCGAGTCGTCCGTACTCGAGGGCGAAGGAGATCCCCTCTCCGAGGAGCGCCTCCACCCCCGCGGCATCCCCGACCAGGAGAACCCCGGGCGCGCCGATCGGGTGCCGGCCGTCGTAGAGCCGGATCGGGGCCGCGCGGTGCCGGACGTCGGCACGCCCGGCACGACGGTCGAGAAGCCCGGCGATCCGCCCCCCCTCCCCGTCGCGCCGGAGCGAGTAGACGCCGACGTTCCAATGAGGCCGGCCGTCGACGAGGCACGGAAACGACCACTCGTATCCGGCGAGCCCCGACCGGATCGAGCGGAAGTCGAATTCGAAGACGTCGTCCGGTCGATCGCTCCCGGTCGGCACATCCGCCATCGAGGCGCGAGCGACCCAGCCCTCGTCGGCGTCGACCAGGGTCCGTCGGACGAGACTCCCGGAGCCGTCCGCCCCGACCACGACCCGCGCGCGGATCGGGCCCGTCGAGGTCTCGACGACGATCCGGTCGCCGTCGCGCGAGAGTCCCGTCACGCGGGTTCCGCACCGCACCTCGACGCCGCGCGCGCGGACCGCGTCGAGCAGCATCGCGTCGAACTCGCGGCGTCGGATCACCCAGCAGATCCCGTCCTGGGCGACCCCGACGGGCGCACCACCGGTCTCGACCCGGGCGCGGTCGACCCGTACGTGGGGCACGTCGAGCGAGAGGCCGAGCTGCGCGAGCAGGTCGAGCGTGTGGGGGATCAGGCCGCCGGCGCAGGTCTTGTCGCGCGGGAATTCCGCGCGGTCGAGAAGGAGGCAGCGGGCCGCGAGGTCGGGGGCGAGACGATCGAGCCAGAGCGCCGTCGCGGCACCCGCCGGACCGCCGCCCACGACGAGAATGTCGCGATCTTCCACGGGGGCGACCGTCGAGGGCCGCCTCAGGCGACCTCGCGAGGCCGGATGTTCTCCTGGACCCAGCGGATGATCTCCTGCGTGGTCGCGCCGGGCGTGAAGACCCGGGAGACGCCGAGATCACCGAGCTTCGCGATGTCCTCCTCCGGGATGATGCCCCCGCCGAAGACCACCACGTCGCCCGCACCGCGCTGCTTCAGCAGGTCGATCACCGCGGGGAACTGCACGAGGTGGGCGCCCGAGAGGATCGACAGGCCGATGCCGTCGACGTCCTCCTGCAGGGCCGCCTCGACGATCATCTCCGGGGTCTGGTGGAGCCCGGTGTAGATGACCTCGAAGCCCGCGTCGCGGAGCGCGCGGGCGATGATCTTGGCCCCGCGGTCGTGACCGTCGAGACCCGGCTTGGCGACGAGGATGCGGACGCGTCGATCCATGACGAACCGGGGTATAGCGACGGGCCGGTCCTCCCGGCAAGCCGCCGTTCAGCGCCCCGCGAACGACGGCGGGCGCTTCCCGAGGAACGCCTGCAACCCCTCGCGCGTGTCCTCGAGAGCGAACAGGCCGGCGAAGGCCTCGATCTCGACCCGGGCCGCCGTGCGAGCGTCGCTCGACTCCGCCGCCGCGAGCGCCGCCTTGGCACGCGCGAGGGCGAGCGGAGGGCGCTTCGCCATGCCTTCCGCCATGGCCGCCGCCTCCGTCGCGAGGTCGGCCTGCGGCACCACCCGGTTCACGAGTCCCGCCGCGCGGGCCTCCTCGGCGGAGAGCAGGCGGCCCGAGTAGACGAGGTCGCGCGCGAGCGCCGGCCCGACCCGTCGAAGCAGCCGGGCGCAGCCGCCGAAGCCCGGGATGAGCCCCAGGTTCGTCTCGGGCTGCCCGAACCGGGCGCGGTCTCCGGCGACGACGAGGTCGCAGGCGAGCGCGAGTTCGCAGCCGCCGCCGAGAGCAGGCCCCTGCACCACCGCGATCACGACCGAAGGCAGCGCCTCGAGCGCATCGAAGGTCGCGTGCCCGAGTTCGGAGAAGCGGCGGGCCTCCTCGAGGCCCATCTTCGACATCGCCTCGATGTCGGCCCCGGCGACGAAGACGCGGTCGCCCGCACTCGAGACCACCACGACGGGCGCCGGCATCCTCGCGAGCTCGGCGATCGCGTCGCGGAGCTCCGAGAGCGTCGCGCGGTCGAGCGCATTCATCTTGTCGGCGCGGTCGATGCGAATCGTCGCGACCGAACCCTCCCGACCCAGAACGACGTTCGCCATGGTTCTCCCCCGCGAGTCCCCGACCCCGGGCAGGTCAGTACTCCGGCTTGAAGTCGAAGTGGTGGTGCGCCTCGATCCAGCGCACCGTGCGGGTGCGCGATCGCATGACGACCGAGTTCGTACGCGCGCCGCCGCGGAAGAAGCGGACCCCCGAGAGGAGGTGGCCGCCGGTCACCCCGGTCGCCGCGAACATCACGTTGTCGCCGACCAGGTCGCCCGCCTGCCGGACCCGCTCGGGGTCCGAGATCCCGGCCGCCCGGAGCAGCGCCCCCTCGTCCGCGGTCCGCGGGCGGAAACGGACCTCCATGAACCCGCCCATGGCCGCGATCGCGCCCGCCGCGAGCACGCCCTGCTGCGCCCCCCCGATGCCGAGGAGGATGTCGACCTCCGTACCCGGCCGCGCGGTCGCGATCGCCGCCGCGAGGTCGCCGTCGGCGAGCAGTTGCACGCGCGCACCGGCGCGTCGGACCTCCTCGACCAGGCGGTCGTGCCGCGGCCGGTCGAGGATCACGGCGGTGAGATCCTCGACGTACACCGACTTCGCCTCGGCGAGCGCGCGCAGGTTCTCGGTCGGCGACTTCTCGAGGCTCACGACGCCGCGGCCCTCGGGCCCGGTCGCGACCTTCTCCATGTAGGTCTCGGGGCAGGCGAGGATCCGACCGCGCTCGGCGATCATGATGATCGAGAGGGCGTTGGCGCCGCCGGTCGCGCACACCGTCGCACCCTCGAGCGCGTCGAGCGCGACGTCGATCGCGGCGGTCCCGCCGGCCTCGCCGATCCGCTCGCCGACCCAGAGGCGGTCGACGGAGCCTTCGCGCCCCTCGCCGATCACGATGCTGCCGGCGGCCCCGATCCCCTCGAAGGCCCGGTGCATCGCCTCGGCCGCCGCGCGGTCGCACGCCGCGGCGTCGCCGCGACCCATGAGGCGCGCCGACGCGAGGGCAGCCGCCTCGGTGACCCGTACGACCTCGAGCGCCAGGTTCCGGTCCATCCGCCCGCTCCCGCCCGGGTCAGCCCGGGCTCTCCTCGATGCGAATCGCGACCGGCTTGCCCGCCACGGTGGGCAGGGCCGCCACCGTCGCGAGCGCGCGACGGAGAGCCTTCTCCTCGATCTCGTGGGTACGGATGACGATCGGGACCGGGCCGTCCGCACGTCGCTCGCGCTGGACGACCGAGGCGATCGAGATCCCTCCCCGCCCGAGCAGCGTCGCGATGCGGCCGAGGACACCCGGCTCGTCGCGCGCGGCCACGCGCAGGTAGAACTCGCTGCGCACCTGCCCGATCGGTCGCACCCGGGCCGGACGCTGGCTCGACAGCGGGTAGCCGAGCGGCGGAAGACGCGGTCCTCCGCGCAGCCGGTCGCGCGCCACGTCGAGCACGTCGGCCACCACGGCCGTCGCGGTCGGCATCATCCCGGCGCCCTGGCCCTGGTACATGCTTCTGCCCAGGGCGTCGCCGTGCACGCAGACCGCGTTGAACGCGCCGTTCACGCCCGCGAGCGGGTCGTCGAGCGGGATCATCGTCGGGTGGACCCGCGCCTCGATCGCGTCGCCGTGATCCTTCGCGATCGCGAGCAGCTTGATCGCGTAACCGAGCTCGCGCGCGTAGGCCATGTCGGTCGCGTCGACGTCGCGGATCCCCTCGGTGTGGACCGCTCCGAGCGGGAGCCGCGCCCCGAAGGCGAGCTGCACGAGGAGCGTGAGCTTGTGGGCGGCGTCGATGCCGTCGACGTCGTAGGTCGGATCCGCCTCGGCGAGCCCGGCCCGTTGGGCCGCCTTCAGGACGTCGGCGAAACTGCGACCCTCCGCCGCCATCGTGCTCAGGATGTAGTTCGAGGTCCCGTTCACGATCCCGAACACCGCCGTGTTGCGGTCGCCGGCGAGGGCCTCGCGCAGCGTGCGGATGATCGGGATGCCGCCGCCGACGCTCGCCTCGAACTGGAGGCCCGTACCCGCCTTCTCCGCGGCGGCGAAGATCTCCGCGCCGTGCTTCGCGAGCAGCGCCTTGTTCGCGGTCACCACGGCCTTCCCCGCCGCGATGGCCTCGAGGACGAAGCTCCGCGCCGCACCCGTTCCGCCCATGAGTTCGACGACGACGTCGATCGAGGGGTCCCCGAGGACGTCGGCGGCCCGCTTCGTGAGCATCGAACGCGGTACCGAGACCTCGCGCTTGCGATCGAGGTCGAGATCGCAGACCCGCGCGAGGCGCAGCGGCGCACCGAGCCGGTCGTCGATCGCCGCGCGATGGTCGCGGAGGATGCGGATCACCCCGGAACCGATCGTTCCCCACCCGATCAGGCCGACGCGAACCGGCCGGACGCCCGCGGCCCCGCGCTGCGCTCGCACCGTCGTCATCTCGCCCCCTGTCGACCGGGGCCCACGAAACGCTCGCTGCTCGGGACGCCCACGCGATCTCCGTCAGGCCTGCGGAGCGGCCTTCGACTCCGAGCGGGCCCGAAGGAACTCCCAGACCGCCGGGACGATCGACAGGACGATGATCGCGAGGATCACGTAGTGGAAGTTCTTCTTCACCGTCGGCAGGTTCCCGAACAGGTAGCCTCCGAACACGAAGAGACTCACCCACGCGATCGCGCCGGCGACGTTGAAGGCCGCGAAGCGCGGGTATCGCATGCGGCCGATCCCGGCGACGAAGGGCGCGAACGTGCGGACGATCGGCATGAAGCGGGCGAGGATGATCGTCTTGCCGCCGTGACGCTCGTAGAAGTGCTGGGTGTGCACCAGGTGCTCGTGGTTGAGGAGTTTCGACTCGGAGTTGAAGACGCGCGGCCCGAGGCGCCGCCCGATCGCGTAGTTCGCGGCGTCCCCCAGGATCGCGGCCACGACGAGCAGGAGCGCCGCCCAGCCCACGCGGATCGGGGATCCCTCGGAGGCGGCGAGCGCTCCCACCGCGAACAGCAGGGAGTCGCCGGGGAGGAAGGGCGTCACCACGAGCCCGGTCTCGCAGAACACGATCAGGAACAGGAGGACGTAGAGCCAGGGACCGAGGCTTCCGGCCATCGCGTTCAGGTGTTGGTCGAGGTGGAGAAAGAGGTCGACCAGGCTGCGGATGGTTTCCATCGGGTCCTCGCTGTCGTCTCGCCGTCCCGGCAAGTGCCCGGGAGTCCGGACGCGTCCGCCGGGCCCTGCGGTGGTACCGGCCGGCGCCGACGGGGACAAGGCGGACGGAACCCGTGGGAGCCGGGTGGGGTCCTCCCGTTCCCGGGGGCCGGTCCGCCCCTTCCGACCCGGCCACCCGCCGGTCTCGACGGCCAACGAGGCCTGTGTTAAAGCACGGGCGCCTCGGGTGCCTTCGGCCTCGGGGGCGAGGCTGCGCTGAAGCGTCCGTGGAGACCGGCGTCGGGGGTCCGACCCGGGTCGCACGCAACTCCTCCCGGGCGGCCAACCCCTCGAAATCGTTGCGGTTGCGTCGTGGCCTCGCGCGAGCGGGGACCGGCGCGCAGACCTTGAAGGAGGCACTCGTGTTCGCACCATCGCGCCCCCGCGTGGGGAAGGTCTCGGGCGTGCTGCGCCCGGTCGTCCGGTCGCTCGCCGCCCTCGTCCTCGCCCTGGCCCTGCCGTCGGCGGCCCGGGCCAGCGAGACCGACATCGTCCTGCCCGACTTCGGTTCGGTGAGTTTCCTCGGCGGCATGAACGGCCACACCGTGCTCCTGATCGGGATGCTCGTGAGCCTCGTCGGGTTCGTCTTCGGCATCCTCATGTACTCGCAGATCCGCAACCTGCCGGTGCACCGCTCGATGAGCGAGATCTCCGAGCTGATCTACGAGACCTGCAAGACCTACCTGCTCACGCAGATCAAGTTCATCCTGCTGCTCGAGCTCTTCATCGGCGCGATCATCTTCGCGTACTTCTGGGGACTCCGGCACCTCGAGTTCTCGAAGGTGCTGACGATCCTCCTGTTCAGCCTGATCGGGATCGCCGGAAGCTGCGGCGTCGCCTGGTTCGGCATCCGCATCAACACCTTCGCGAACTCCCGAACGGCCTTCGCGAGCCTGAAGGGCAAGCCCTACCCCACCTACGACATCCCGCTTCGCGCCGGGATGTCGATCGGCATGGTGCTGATCTCGACCGAGCTCTTCATCATGCTCCTCATCCTGCTGTTCGTGCCGGCGTCGAGCGCCGGCCCCTGCTTCATCGGGTTCGCGATCGGCGAGTCGCTCGGCGCCTCGGCGCTGCGCATCGCGGGCGGCATCTTCACCAAGATCGCCGACATCGGCTCGGACCTCATGAAGATCGTCTTCAACATCAAGGAAGACGACGCGAGGAACCCGGGCGTCATCGCCGACTGCACCGGCGACAACGCGGGCGACTCCGTCGGCCCGAGCGCCGACGGCTTCGAGACCTACGGCGTGACCGGCGTCGCCCTCATCACGTTCATCGTTCTCGCGATCGCGAACAATCCGACCGTGCAGGTCCAACTGCTGGTCTGGATCTTCGTCATGCGCACCGTGATGGTGCTCGTGAGCGGGGCGTCCTACCTGCTCAACGAAGCGTTCCAGAAGGGCAAGTACGGCGACGCCGACAAGATGAACTTCGAGGCCCCGTTGACGAACCTCGTGTGGCTCACCTCGATCATCAGCGTGATCATGACGTTCATCGTCTCGAAGCTCCTCATCCCGGACGTCGCCGGGAACACGGACCTGTGGTGGAAGCTCGCGGCGATCATCAGCTGCGGGACGCTCGCGGGCGCGATCATTCCCGAGGCCGTGAAGATCTTCACCTCGACCGAGTCGGCCCACGTGAAGGAGGTCGTCGTCTCTTCCCGCGAGGGCGGCGCCTCGCTGAACGTGCTCTCCGGCCTCGTCGCCGGCAACATGAGCGGCTACTGGCTCGGCCTCGTCATCGCGGGCCTGATGGGCATCGGCTACTGGATCACGACGGCCGGCACCGGTCTCGGCAACCTCTTCGGAGCGCAGGTCGCCGAGATCACGGGGCCCGTCTTCGCCTTCGGCCTGATCGCCTTCGGCTTCCTCGGCATGGGCCCCGTCACCATCGCGGTCGACAGCTTCGGCCCCGTGACCGACAACGCCCAGAGCGTGTACGAGCTCAGCCGCATCGAGGCGCAGCCCAACATCAAGGCGGAGATCCAGCGCGACTTCGGCTTCACGCCGGACTTCGAGAGCGCCAAGCACACCCTGGAGAAGGGTGACGGCGCGGGCAACACCTTCAAGGCGACCGCCAAGCCGGTGCTCATCGGCACCGCCGTGGTGGGCGCCACCACGATGGTGTTCGGCATCATCCTGGCCCTGATCAAGTCGGTCGCTCCGGCCGACGCGACGGTGGTCCAGCTGAAGGAGGCCGCCACGCTCGTGATCGGCAAGCTCTCGATCGTGACCCCCGAGATCCTGCTCGGCCTGCTCATCGGCGGCGCGGTGATCTACTGGTTCACCGGCGCCAGCACGCAGGCCGTGGTGACCGGCGCCTACCGCGCCGTGGTGTTCATCAAGGAGAACATCAACCTGAACAAGGCCGAGGCG
>JAGWVP010000142.1 GCA_018970825.1 bacterium
GTGACGGTCCACCGCGACGCCCGGGGCGCGTGGCACGTCGTCGTCCCGCCGGCGGACGACGTCGCGGCGGCCCGCAAGCGGCTGCTCGCGGCCTGGGGCAGGAATCCCCCGACCGCGCAGTCCTTTCGCCAGCTGGGCACCCCGCGCGACACCGTGCGGGCGTTGCTCGAGGGCATGGACGACTGGGAGGGGCCGGGTCGCGCGCTCGCCCTCTCGGCGCTGGACCTAAGACAGGCGCCGGGCTTCACCGAGGGCCACGGAGTCCTGCTCGCGCAATACCTGCGCAGGACGTTGCAGTCGATCGGACTCCCGGCTCTGCAGGCGATCCCGGACGACCCGACCAACCGCGACCCCGTGGTGCTCTTCTCGCACGCGGCCGGCTCGGTCGCCGTCGCGCCGAGAGATCCGGACCCCGACGCGCCCTGGCAGTTCACGGCCGACACGATCGACCGGATCCAAAGCCTGTACCTCGTCACGGAGGGCCTCTCTCCGTCGAAGCACCTGCCTCCCGGGCGGATTCCGCCGCATCCCTACTTCGCGCTGCGAACCCTCGTGGGAGAGCGTGCGCCTTTCCTGCTGCACCGGATCGGCCGGCTCGATCGCTGGCAGGCCCTGCTCCTGCTCGCGATGGTTCCGCTCGCGTTCGTGATCGGCGCCGGCGTGGGTCGACTCGCCTCGATGCTGCTGGACCGCAGCGTTCAGGCCGGGGGCGCCCGGTCGCGCGTCTTCCCGGTCGCGATCGCCTACCTCGTCGGGATCGGCTTGCTGAGCCGCTCGCTCGACCTGCTCGGGTTTCCCGAGCGCCTGCGGAAGGTCACGATGCCGACCCTGGGATCGGTCGCCATCGTCGCCGCCGGGGCGGTCGCATGGCACCTGCTCGCGCTGCTCGGCCGCTGGGCCGCGACCCAGGCGAAGCGCACCCCGGGGCAGACCGACGACATCGC
The DNA here is from genome assembly GCA_018970825.1 of bacterium. Lineage (GTDB taxonomy): Bacteria > Desulfobacterota > Binatia > UBA12015 > UBA12015 > REEB422. The sequence goes on from JAGWVP010000142.1 coordinate 945, forward strand.
GGTGAACCTGGTGGTCGCCGCGGGACGAGTCGCCATCGTCGTCGCGGCGGCGCTCGCGACGGCGGACCTGCTCTCGATCCCCGCCACCCACATCCTGACCGGGCTCGGCATCGGCGGGCTCGCCTTCGCGGTCGCCGCCCGGGACACGCTCGCCAACATCCTCGGTGCGGGGAACCTCGTCACGGATCGCCCGTTCCGCAGCGGAGACTGGATCGACGCGGGCATCGTGCAGGGCTCCGTCGAGGCCGTCGGGATGCGATCGACCCGCATCCGGACCGCAGAGGACAGCGTCGCGGTGATCCCCAACGGGCGACTGTCGGACGCTCTCATCAACAACCTCGGCGCGAGGCGGCACCGCGTCGTGAAGTTGCGACTGCCGGTCACCGAGGGCGCGACCCCCGACCGGCTGCAGGCCTTCGTCGAAGCGATCCGTGGCCGCATCGTCGGCGACAGCGAGTTCGTCGCGCGCGAGACGGAGGTCGGCGTTTCCGACATCGAGAACGGTGGCGTCCCGGTCGTCGTGAAGACGTACCTCGTCGTGAAGACGGACGCCGAGGAAGTCGCGGCACGCCACGCGCTCGCGATCGACCTGCTCCGGCTCGCCGAGGAGCATCACCTGCGGCTCGGAGCGGGAATGCCTTCGCCGCAGGCCGGGGCCTGAGATGCCGGGCGGCGAGTCGATCGGTCACGGGCGAGCGAGGGGGACGGAATGCACGGATTCGGAGCGTGGGGACGACGGGCGGCGGTCGCGGCGGCCTCCCTGCTGGCGGTCGTCTCGTCGGGCTGCACGACCGGGCTCGGCCCGAAGACGCTGCGCACCGAGCGACCCGACTACAACCGCCAGCTCCTGCGGTCGCACAACGCCGAGATGCTGCTGAACCTGGTGCGGCTTCGCTACAACGAGTCGCCGCTCTTCCTCCAGGTCGGCTCCATGGTGGCGAACTACAGGTACGAGGCGGGATTCAGCGGCGATGCCGGGTTCGGCGCGGGAAACGGCGGGACCTCCGGCTCCTTCGGAGGCAACCTCGACTACCGAGAGCAGCCGACGATCACCTACTCGCCGCTCATCGGCGAGGAATTCGCGCAGCGCATGCTGACGCCGCTGCCGCTCGAGTCGATCATGCTCTTCGAGCAGTCGGGCTGGAGCGCAAACCGCCTGATGCTCGTCGGCGTGCAGCAGATCAACGAGGTCTACAACGCCCCGACCTCGGCAGGCCCCACCCCTCGCACCGAACCGGACTACGAGGCCTTCCTCGATCTCGCCGAACGACTCGAGCGGCTGCGGGACGCGGGTCTCGTCGGCTTCAACTGGGAGTTCCCGAGTGCCGGCAAGGGACCGACGGGCCGGGCCCCGCACGCGAGAGCTTCGAGCGCCGCGAAGGCTTCGACCGGCCCTTCGAAGGAGTCGGCCGGGACCGAGGCGAGTCCGCCTCCGGGCGGCCTGCCGCGCATCTGGCTGCACGAACCGGGAGATCCCGCGGACCCGCTCGCGGCCGACGTCGCCGCGGTCCGCAGGATCCTCGATCTGCCGCCGGGTCTCGACGAATACGAACTCGACGGCTTCCCCTTCGCACGCAAGCCCGACGTCGTCGGCATCCGTTGCCGCTCCCTGCTCGGCATCATGTTCTTCCTCTCGCAGGCGGTCGAGGTCCCGCCGGAGCACGTCGCGGCCGGGCTGGTCACGGTGACGAAGGCGAAAGACGGACGTCCGTTCGACTGGCGGCGCCTCACCGACCGGATCCTGACGATCCACTCGCAGAAGACGGAGCCGCACGACGCCTTCGTCGCGGTGAGGGACCGCGGGTGGTGGTTTTACGTGGCCGACGACGACCCGGACTCGAAGGCGACCTTCGCCCTGCTCGACATCCTCTACTCGCTGCAGCAGGCGACCGGCCGCGGCAAGATGCCGGTCCTGACGCTGCCGGTGGGCGACTGATCGAGCGGACTGGCCGCGAAGCCGATTGACTCTCGTCCGAAACGCGGAGTAGTCCGAACTTCGATCTTCGCTGCATCGCTCGTCGAGAGGCCGAAGATCGCGACACGGGGACGATCGACTCGGAAGGCCCGTCGGGCCGGGAGATTCTCGACATGAAGCTGACACGACGCGCTTTCATCCGGACCACGGTCGCGCTCGGAGCGGGCGCAGTCGGAGCGACGACGGTCCCGGCGAAGGAGTCGATGACGCCCGGGGGCGCGACCGTCGAGGACACGACGGCCGACGCCGTGCGCTGGTTCGGCGCGAGGGGATACGCCCCGGACGCGGCGGCCCCGCTCGTCACCGGGATTCCCTTCAATGGCGGCCTCAATTTCGACGACCACTTCGAGGCGTCCGAGAAGGCGCGCTACGTCGTCCAGCCCTGCTCGCGGGTCGAGGACCTGCGCAAGAAGGACTCCCTCGGCACCCTGCCTCTCTTCACGATCTTCGGAACCGCGCCGGACCCGCGCAGACCGCTCGCCGATCGCGTGAAGGACTTCGTCGGCTTCCTGACCGGCCCCGCCGGAATCGACCCCGCGCGCCTGCGCGTGACCACGACGGAGCTCTCGAAGTCCGTGTTCCCGGTGCTCGCCGATCTCGGGATCGCCTCCGACCGCATCCGGCTGCAGCCGGTCGAGAAGGCGAAGCGCGAAGGCGCCGGGTCCGGCTTCTTCGCGCCTTCCGGCCATCCCCAAAAGCCCGCGTTCGCGACGTTCTCAGTCGAGTTCGCGATGTCGGACGGCAGCGAGCTCGAGATCGCCGAGATCGGCACGGAGTCCGGGGGGCGCACGTCGGGCGCCGGTGGCTTAGGGCTCGAGCGCGTCACCATGGCCCGCAACGATCGCCCGATTCCCTGGAGCGAGAGACTCCCCGTCTTCAAGGACGCAGTCGAGGCGGACGCGAAGAGCCGCGGGGTGCCGCTCCCGCCCGGGTACTACGAGGTCCTGGGACTTCCTCTCCCCGAAACGGCGAAGAAGAGCTGAGGCGCGCCGACCGGAGAAGACTCGCGGAGCCCTTCGACGAGGCTCCGTGGACGTCGATGCCGCCGGCGGTGTGCCGCGCGCCGGGTAGCAGGCCGGGCGCCCCCCGCGGGCCACGACGGTGAGCACGGTCTGGTACTTCGCGTACGGCTCGAACCTGCAGTCCGCGACGCTGCGCGGGCGGCGCGGGATCGAGGTCGTCCGCTCGGCCGCAGTTCGTGCGCCCGGCTGGCGTCTCGTGTTCGACAAGCCGGGACTCCTGGGGCGGGCCGCGTTCGCGAACATCGTGCCCGAGGAGGGTGCCGAGGTGCTCGGCGTTGCCTTCGAGATCGCGGTCGACGACCACGCCCACGTCGAGCTCACCGAGGGCGTCGCGATCGGGAACTACCGGCGCGTCGAACTCGCGGTCGAGCCGCTCGACCCGTCGCTGCCGTGGGCGCCCGCGACGGTGCTCTCGCTTTCCTCCGAGAAGCGCGACCCATCCCTCCTGCCGACGACGCGCTACCTCGGCCTCGTGATCGAGGGTGCGCTCGAGCACGACCTGCCCGATCCGTGGGTCCGCTCGCTCCGAGCCGTCCCAGTCCGCGAGGAAACGGAGGAGGAGCGCGCGTTCCGGGCGGTCGTGGACGAGGCGATCCGACGCCGGTGAGGCCGCGGTCGGCCCGGGGGAAGGCGGCGGGCGGACCCGGAAACCGGCGAGTGTTTCGCGGCGGCGTTGACTCGGCCCCGCAGGTGTAGTCTCCGGTGATTCGGCGATCGAGGCACGGTCTTCGATCGCGGTGCGGAATCTCCCGCACTCGACCCGGAAAGGGGCAGGAATGCATCCACCACGGGAGAAGAGACGACGCGATGCAGCCCGGGGAGCCTGGGTGGCCCTCGTGCTCGGGACCGCGCTCGTCGTGCCTTCGACGAGCCATGCGACCCACCTCGAGGCGAAGATGTACGGCGTCGACAACTGGAACCTGGACTGCCCCGGGAACAGCCTCAACTGGAGCGCGCAGGTCGATCGCTGGTACGACGAGATCGACGATCACGGCTGGTATTCCCGGGACGGACGCTTCGTCGACACGGCCATGGACCGCGATCCCTTCTGCGACGCGACCCAGGCGAGCCCGAACTGCACCGACTCCTCCCGCCTCGACGACGCCGACGCGGCCATGATCTTCATGCATGGCAGCGATTCCGGCGATCACTGGCGCGGCGCTCTCCGGGACTCGGGCGGCGCCACCGTGAACGACTGCTGGATCGACGCCCCGGACGCGAGCAACGACTTCGGCAAGGGCGCGGAGCTCTACGCCGGGGACACCGACCTCGAGTTCCTGCACTTCTCTTCCTGCAACAGCATGGACGACGACAACCTGACCAACGCCTGGCGGCTCTTCCGCGATCCGTCGGCGTCGACCAACGCCGGTCTCCGACTCCACCAGGCCGACGGCTTCCACGGCTTCATGTGGATCGGGTCGAGCCTCCGGTCCGACTACGAGGACTTCGCCGACGACGCGTTCTCGGTCTCGATCCGCGAGTCGTGGATGGACAACATGTACCGCACGAACATGGGCGACAACAACGCCGACCAGTGCCCGGTCGCCTACGCCGTCGGGACCAACGCGGCCGACTGCTTCAACCGACTGGACAACGAGCGCTACAACAACATCTTCTCCGATCCGACCTCGATCGGATACTATTGCTATTACTTCTACGACGGCTGCGATCCGGACGGCGACGGTCCCTTCGTGGATCCCAACGGGAATTGAGGGAGGATGCCATGAGACGGATCATCGACGGTACCCGCATCCTCGTGCTCGCCGGGCTGATCGTGGGCGCGACCCACGCAACGGCCGGGGCACAGAACCAGACCTGCTCCGAGTTCGCGCAATTCGCACTCGGGGCCCTGCAGGATTCGCAGGTGGGCTCCTCCGCGTACATGGCGGGCCTGCTCGCGACCCAGCCGGCCGCTCCCCAGTTCGTCGAGAAGATCGCGGACAAGACGTTCCGCAAGCGCGCCGCCTACCTCCTCGGCGTGAGCGGCCTGAAGACCAGCGCGACGGAATGCCGCTTCGACGGGAAGGTCTCGGCGCGGGCCGTGGCCTCCCCCTGGGGAGATCGCCTCGACGAAGACGCGACCATCGACTGCGTCGAGCGCTCGAAGACGGGCGCGTTCCTCCGGGTGAAGCTCGCCGAGGGGCAGTTCAAGCTGCTGAACCCGGCCCGCAGCTTCAAGTTCGCTTCCAGCCCCGAGAACGTCCTGACACCGCAGGACGCGGTCTCGCGAGTTCTCGAGATCGCCCCCCAGCTCGGGATCCCGAGTGCCGAGACGGCGACCGACACCGCCATGGCGAGGGTCGTCTACGCTGCGGCGTCCCCGACTTCGCCGACCGCGGGCGCGACGGTCCGCAAGGCCGCAGAGGTCATGACCCTCGTCGGCCGGAAGGTCGCCGGGCTCCCGGTGTTCGACTCGGGCCTGACGGCCGCGGTGGACGCACAGGGACGGATCGCGCGACTCAACGTGCGGTGGCCGTATTTCTGCGTGGCGCCCGGGCTCGCCCAGAAGGTGCAGGCCTTGACCCTCTCGAAGACGCAGGTGGTCGCGAACGTCGCGGAGCGGCTCGGGCAGGACAACGCCTGCTCGTCGCTCGAGAAGCTGTCCGCCGAGGTCATGTGGGTTCGGACCAACCAGGTCGACGGCGGCCCGGAGACCCAGGACGACCGCGACGAGAGCGAGACGGATCCGAAGGGGCCCTTCGCGTCCGAGCCCTGTTACGTCCCGGCCCTCGTGGTCCGCGCGACGCCGAACCAGCCCCGGGCGGAGGGCGACGGCTCGATCTCGATGGGCGCTCCGGAGTACGTGATTCCGCTCTTCAAGACCGCGCCGGCCAGCTGAGCAGGAGTCCGGTGCGGTCGTCGTAGCGACGACACGAGGTGGACGGCGGCGGGGCTCCCGTCGCCGTCCACCCGCTTTCACGGCCCGCCGGACTCGTCCGCCGTCCGGGGCGGCTCACTCCCGTGAGCGAGGGGCCGCGTCGCTCGCGACGAGGATCCTCACCGAGTCGAGCCTCGGGCGCGCGGAGCGGATCCACTGCTCCGCCTCGTCCGCCATGCGGCCGACGGCCGCGAGGAGCGCCGGCCGACCCGGGTCGTCGATCGCGACCAGGGTCTCGACCCTCGCCCTCTCCGCCGCGAAGTGGGTCTTCGCGCGACCGGAGGCCTCCGCGACGAGTCGATCCGCGGACGCCTCCGCGACCGATCGCGCGGCCTCGACCATCTCCTCGACCTGCGGTCGCAGCCGCGCGAGGACCTCGCCCGCGAGTGCGGGCGGCACGTCGCGGGGAGCGTGTTCGCGCGACCTGAAGCTCGCGGTGCAGTCGCCCCGGCTTCGGTCGATCGCGACGCGCACCGGCGCAGACGGGAGGAAGCGCCCGAGTCCGAGGCGTGCAGGCGCCGAGGTCTCGATCACGAAGAACGCTTCGACGATCGCCTCGCCGGCGGGTTCGCCGGCGAACGTCCCGAGCGCGAGCGTACCGGCCGGCGAGGACAGCAGCCGGTCGAGCGCACCGCTCGCGATCGGGTGATCCCAGGTGAGGAACTCGACGTCCTCGCGGCGGCACGCGATCTCCCGGTCGAAGGTCGCGGTGGCGCCTTCGGGCCCGATCCCCGGAAACGGCTCCTCGGACGTCTCGTCGACGACGAGACGCCAGAGGCCGGGGGCGAGGTCCTCGACCT
>JAGWVP010000143.1 GCA_018970825.1 bacterium
GCTCAGCAGGTTGCGACCGTCGAACATCGTCAGCAGCAGGCCCTCGATCTCGAGGTGCGGATTCAGGCGGTCGCGGATCAGGTCGATCGTCTCGAGCAGCGCGGAGAGGCCCTCGAGGGCGTAGTACTCGCACTGCAGCGGGATGAGCAGCGAGTCGCTCGCGGCGAGGGCGTTCAGCGTGACGAGCCCGAGCGAGGGCGGGCAGTCGATCACGACGAAGTCGTATCGCTTGCGGATCTCCGCGATCGCCTCCTTGAGCCGCATCTCTCGCCGGTCGAGCGCCACGAGCTCGATCTCGGCCCCGACGAGGTCGCGGCTCGCGGGAAGGACCTGGAGTCCCGGCAACATGGTCTTGCGCAGGGCCTGCTCGACGTCGGCGCTGCCGAGCAGCACGTCGTAGGCCGAGGCATCCCCGCTTTCGAGCCGGATGCCGAGTCCGCTCGTCGCGCTTGCCTGCGGGTCCATGTCTACCAGCAAAACGGCGTTTCCTTCGATCGCGAGCCCGGCGGCGAGGTTGACCGCGGTCGTCGTCTTCCCGACCCCGCCCTTCTGGTTGACGATGGAGAAAACGCGACTCATGGAACCTCGCCTGCTACCAGATCGGACCGCCCGACGGAAAGGTCGGGGGCGACTGTTTCACGTGAAACAGCCCTGGGATCTGTTCCGCGCCGTCCGTTCAATCGGCCCGTTCGCGAGGTCTCTCCCAGGCCGCGAGTCGCATCTTCGGAGAGCCGACCCCGACCCCGTAGGTGCGATCGGGGAGCCGGCGGAGGTCGCTCTCCGGCGCCGGGTCGTCGTCCCGCTGGGTCGGGCCCCGGAACGAGACCAGCCGTCCGCCGGGTCGCAGCCAGCGGCCGGCACAGTCGAGCAGGTCGGCGAGAGGCAGGGCGGCCCGGCTCAGGATCGCGTCGAACCCCGGGGCGACCAGGTCCTCCGCCAGATCCTGGAATCGCCGGTCGGCCACCTCGACGCCGAATCCCGGCAGCCGTCGGGCGACGGCACGCAGGAAGCTCGCCCGACGCTGACGCGGCTCGACGAGGAGGGTTCGGGAGGATCCAGCGACCACCGCGACCGGAATCCCCGGGAAGCCCGCCCCGCTCCCGATGTCGAGGATCCTCGGCGCCGGTCCGAGAGGTTCGACCAGGGGCACGGCGGCGAGCGAGTCGAGCACGTGGCGCTCGACGAGGGTTCGGGGATTCGCCAGGTCCTGCGACGACACCAGGTTGATCCGAGCGGCCCAGAGGCGGAGTTCGTCGAGGTGGGAGAGGAGGCCCGAGAGAGCGCGCTCGTCGAGCTCGACGCCGAGGCGAGGGGCCCCACGAAGGATCTCCTCCCGGACCTCGTCCGGGTTCCACCGCTTCTCGTGCGGGGCCGGTGGCCCGGGTCGGCCCGATCGGGATCCGCGAGCCGACCCGGACCCGTGCCCCTCGCTCACGTCGAGGCCCGGCGCCGCAGGTGGATGCCGAGCAGGGAGACGGCGGCGGGGGTGATGCCGGGAATCCGCGAGGCCTGCCCGAGCGTGCGCGGCCGGACCGAGGCGAGTTTCTCCCGCACCTCCGCCGAGAGCCCGGAGATCGATGCGAAGTCCGTGTCGTCGGGCAGGCGGGTCTCCTCGAGCCGTCGCGTGCGGGCCACGAGGCTCTCCTGCCGGGCCACGTAGCCCTCGTACTTCAGGTCGAGAAGCACCGACGAGGCGACCCGGGCATCCCCGGGTTCGGTCACGCCGAGGGCGCGCAGTTCGGGCCAGTCGACCCCGGGTCGTCGGGCGAACTCCGCGGCGGTGCAGGGCTGTCGAAGCGGGTCGAGCCCGAGCGAGAGGAGCAGGGAATTCGTCTCGGCGTCCGGGACCAGTCGGAACGAAGCGAGGCCGCGGACGACGCGATCCGCCTCCCCGAGGGCCCGCTCCGATCGGTCGAGTTGCCCGGGGTCGAGAACGCCGATCTCGCGGGCGACGGCCCCGAGGCGTCGATCCGCGTTGTCCTCGCGCAGCAGCAGGCGATGCTCGGCCCGCGAGGTGAACATGCGGTAGGGCTCGCCACCGACCCCGCGGGTGACCAGGTCGTCGACAAGCACGCCGAGGTAGCTCGAGGAGCGCGGCAGGACGACCGGGTCCGCACCCCGGGTCGCTCGCACGGCATTGATGCCCGCTACGATGCCTTGCGCGGCCGCCTCCTCGTAGCCGGTGGTCCCGTTGATCTGCCCGGCGAGGAACAGGCGCTCGATGCGCTTGGTCTCGAGGCTCGGTCGCAGCTCGAGGGGGTCGACGAAGTCGTACTCGATCGCGTAGCCCGGACGCATGACGACCGCGTCTTCGAGACCCGGGATCGAGCGTACGAACTCGACCTGGACCTCGAGCGGCAGCGAGGTCGAAAGACCGTTCGGATAGACCTCCACGGTGTCGCGGCCCTCCGGTTCGAGGAAGACCTGGTGGCGCGACCGGTCCGCGAACCGCACGATCTTGTCCTCGATCGAAGGGCAGTAACGCGGCCCCCGACCCTGGATCCGCCCCCCGAACAGGGCGGAGAGGTGGAGGTTCTCCGCGATGATCCTGTGGGTCTCGGGCGTGGTCCAGGTGAGGTGACAGGGCAACTGTTCACGCTCGATCGACGCGGTCCGGAACGAGAAGGGCGTCGGATCGGGGTCGCCCGGCTGCGGCTCGAGGTCGTCGAAGCGGATCGTTCGCGCATCGAGCCGGGGGCAGGTCCCGGTCTTCAGGCGTCCGACGCGGAAGCCGAGCTCCTCGAGGTGAGGCGAGAGTCCCTCCGACGACGGGTCGCCGGCACGGCCTCCCGGGAAGCGTCGGTCCCCGACGTGCAGGAGGCCGCGAAGGAAGGTGCCGGTCGTGAGCACGACCGCGTCGCAGCGGAAGGTCTCACCGAGCGCCGTCTCCACGCCGACGACCCGCCCGGTTTCGACCAGGAGACGATCGACCGTGGCCTGTCGAAGAACGAGGCGGGCCTGTCTCTCGACGGCCCCCTTCATGTAGCGGCGGTAGGCGGCCTTGTCGGCCTGGGCGCGCGAGGCCCGGACCGCCGGCCCCTTGCGCGTGTTGAGCGTCCTGAACTGGATTCCGGTTTCGTCGATCGCCCGGCCCATCTCGCCGCCGAGTGCGTCGATCTCCTTCACCAGGTGGCCCTTGCCGACCCCGCCGATCGCCGGGTTGCACGACATCTGGCCGACCTGGTCGAGGTTCTGCGTGAGCAGCAGGGTCTCGGCACCCATGCGCGCACCGGCGAGCGCGGCCTCGATGCCCGCGTGGCCGGCCCCGACGACGATGACTTCGAAGTGTTTCACGTGGAACAACCCGATCCCGGAGCCGTCCGGGCCCGAAGATCACTTCCCGATGCAGAATTTCTCGAACACACGGTCGAGGATCTCTTCGCTGGTGGCCTCGCCGAGCAGCCCTTCGAGCTCGAAGACGCAGCCCTGAAGCGATTGAGCGACGATCTCGAGGTCGTCGTCGGGCGAACTCCCCGAGAGCGCCTCCAAGGCCCGCCGCAGCGCCGCTCGATGTCGCTCGCGGCTCGCGAGCGGCCGCGACTCGATGGACTCCCTGCCGTCGAGCGCAGCTAGCGCACCCTCGATCGCGGAGCAAAGCTCCGGCACGCCGAGCCCGGTCCGGGCGGAGACCGGGACGCGTGGGACTTCGCCACCGGGCGGGAGCACACCGTCGAGCGCGCGTTCGAACCCTCCCGCGCTCCCGGGCTGCGCCGACAGGTCCGCCTTGTTCATCGCGACGATGCACGGCGTCCCGGCGCGAGCGGCCCCGCGGATCGTGTCGAGCGCGGCCACGTCCTCGACTCCGAGCGGGCCGGACGAGTCCAGGACGGCGACGACGACGTCGCCGGACGCGGCGAGTTCCAGCGTTCGTTCGATCCCCGCCCGCTCGATTGCGCCCGATCCCTCGCGGAGGCCGGCCGTGTCGACGAGCAGCACGCGCAGCCCCCGCGCACCGAGCGCCATCGGCTCCTCGAGGTAATCCCGCGTCGTCCCGGGCTCCGCGCTGACGAGCGCCCGGTCCCGTCCGAGCAGCGAGTTCAGCAGGGAGGACTTGCCGACGTTCGGCTTGCCGACGAGCACGACCCGGGCCCCGTCTCGGGCGAGGCGCGCACGCTCGAATCCGCCGAGCAGGTCGCGCATGCGCGCCGCCGCGCCCTCCACGGCGCCCGCGATTTCCCCGGCAGCTTCCGCCGGCAAGTCGTCTTCCGGGAAGTCGAGGTGCGCTTCCACGAGCGCGCGGGCGTCGAGCAGTACGTCTCGCAACTCGCCCAGTTCGCGGGAGAGCCGTCCCTCGAGTTGCCCCCGGGCGATTTCGAGCGCCGGCTCGCTCGAGGCAGCCACCACGTCGGCCACGGCCTCGGCCTGGCAGAGGTCCATCCGGCCATTCAGGAAGGCGCGGAGCGTGAATTCGCCCGGACGGGCCTCGCGCGCTCCCGCCCCGAGAAGGCACCCGAGGATCAGTCTCGGCACGAGGGTGCCCCCGTGGCACTGGATCTCGACCACGTCCTCGCCGGTGTAGGAGCGGGGACCGCGCATCGGCAGCAGGAGGACGTCGTCGACGACTCGACCGGACGCGTCCCGGACACGTCCGAGCCTCGCGCGGTGCGACTCCGAAAGGTCGGGAGATCCTCCGCCGGGGGCGGTGCACAGGCGCTTCGCGAGGTCGAAGGCCGACGGACCGCTCATGCGGATGATCGCGACCGCTCCGGGCCCCGCGGCCGTCGCGATCGCGGCGATCGTGTCCTCGACGTAGGCCACGGCACCCGGATCCGCGGCGGAGACTAACCCCCGAGCGGATCGACCGCGAGCGGCAGCCCCGTCGAGTCGCCGCCGGTCTCGCCGCCTCGGCGCCCGGTCGCCCCGCGATGCACGAACTCAGGCCGCCACGGGCGGCGGGTTCGACTTCAGGATGAAGTACTGCTGGGCGATCGTGAGGATGTTGTTCGTCAGCCAGTACAGCGTGAGACCCGCGGGAAACCCGATGAACATGTAGGTGAAGAGCAGGGGCATGAACATCATCACCCGTTGCTGTGCGGGGTCGCCGGCCGGCGGCGACATCCTCTGCTGGAGGAACATCGTGACCCCGAGGAGGATCGTCAAGACAGGAATTCCCCAGCCGAGCATCGGCAGCCGCTCGGGCGCAGAGAGGTCCTGGATCCACAGCATGAAGGGGGCGTGGCGCAACTGGATCGTGCTGGACAGAGCCTGGTAAAGGCCAAAGAACACCGGGATCTGGAGCACCATCGGCAGGCATCCCCCGAGCGGGTTCACCTTGTGCCGCTTGTAGAGCTCCATCACCTCCTTGTTCAGCTGCGTCGGGTCGTCCTTGTACTTCTCCCGCAGCCGCTGCATCTCGGGCTGCAGTCGTTGCATCTCCCGCATCGACTCGAAGCTCTTCTTCGTGAGCGGCCAGAACGCGAGCTTCACCAGCACGGTGAGCAGGATGATGTCGATCCCGTAGTTGCGGGTGACGCGGTGGAAGAGGTTCAGGATCTTCAGCAGGAAGAGCGAGATCGGCCCGAACCAGCCGAGGTTCAGGCCGCGGACGAAGTCGTGGCCGGCTGCTTCGAGGACCGAACTCTCCTTGGGGCCCATGAAGATCGTGTAGTCGTTCGCGACGGGCCCGGGGCCCTCGCGGGGCGTGAGGATGCGGGTCTCGATCGCGTCGCCCCGGGTCCGGAGCGCGACCTGGCTCGCGCGCTCGGGTGCGACGGCGGAGAGGAAGTAGTGGTCCTCGAAACCCGACCAGCGGATCGCGCCGGAGAGGTTCTCGGGTTTCTCGAGCGCCTTGGGTGCCGTCTGGACGAGCTTTCCGTCGACCAGGGAGGCCGCGCCCTCGAACACGCCGCCGGCCTGCGTCGCCTTGCTGATCGACTTGCTCCACACGAGCCCGATCGCGGCGGGCTGGGCCTCGGTGCCGGCCGTGAGCTCGGCCGGCAGCGCCGATCCCGCGGGCGTCTCGACGTGCAGGGCGATCGGGTAGGCGTCGCCGCGGAAGGTGAGGCGCTTCACGATCGGCTGCCCTCCGAGCTCCGTGCGCAGCTCGACGGTCGCCTGCTCCGCCCCGGCGAGCCGTCGGTCGACGGCTTCGGTGGCATAGTTCGTCTGCACGTCCGACCACTTGCTCGCGCCGCGGATCTCGAGCCCCATCGGCAGTTCCGACTCGCTGCCCGGCACGACGAGTTCGAGGTCGGGGCTCCCGGGCTCGTTCGTCGCCCGGAAGTCCTTCAGCGTGAAACTGCGGATGCGCCCGCCGGCCGTGTCGATCACCGCCTTGTAGAGATCGGTCTCGATCGTGACGGGACGCCCCTGCGGCCGCTCGCCGGGCTTCTCGACCGGGCCGGCGACCGGAGTGCCCGCCTGAGCCCGGGGAGCAGGGTTCGTTCCCTGCACCGAGGCGCTGCGATCTCCCGCGGCTCCATCCTCGCCCGCGTTCCCGCCGGGGACCGTCTGGACCTGGCCGGGCGTCGGCCTCGGCGGAGCGAGCCTCTTCAGGACGAGTTCCTGGTAGGCGACGATGATGCCGACCGAGATGGCGATGAACAGAAGGGTTCGGCGATCCATGTCAGTGCGGCCTCCGCCCGAGTCGCGCGAACGTCGCACGCGTCGTGCCGGGAACCGGGTCGAAGCCTCCGGGATGAAAGGGATGGCACCGCGCGAGCCTACGCGCACCGAGCACGAGGCCCGTCACGGCCCCGTGGCGCGCGATGGCCTCGCTCGCGTAGCGCGAGCACGACGGCTCGAAACGACAGTGAGGGCCGAGGAGCGGCGAGATCCCGAGCCGGTAGCCGCGCAAACAGAGACGCAGCGCGGCCCCGAGGATCCTGTCGGCCCGGCGGGCGATTCGGCTCGAGGAAGCGATCATCGATCCTGAGCGGATCCGCGCGTCGCCGGCAAGCCGGCGAGATCGGCGGCGGGCCGTCCGGCTGCGAGTTCGCGAAAGACCGGGGCCAGTTCCTCGGCCACTTGCCCGGCGCCGAGGCGTGGCGACCCGTCGCGGGCGATCACGACGAGGGCGAGTCCGCCCGGGAGCGTCCGGCGGGTCCGTCGGAAGGCCTCCCGGACGGACCGCTTCACCCGGTTGCGCAGGACCGCGTTCCCGATCTTCCGGGTGACCGTGACCCCGAGCCGTGCATCCGGCGAAGCGTCCCGGGCGACGAGCACGAGAAAATGCCGAGTCGGGCGCCGCTTCCCCGACCCCTGGACCGAGAGGAACTCGCGGCGCCGTCGGATGCGGGAGGACGATGGCAGGGTCTCCAAGCGAACCTTCCGGGCGGCCAGAGTCGCCGCGGAGGGGGACCCGCAGGCCCCCCCGGGGCTCAGCCCGGCTGCTTTGCCGGGATCGAGACGGTGAGCCGCTTGCGACCCTTGCGGCGACGGCGCTTGATCACCTGGCGCCCGGTCGGGCTCGCCATCCTGGCGAGGAACCCGTGGACACGCTTCCGACGCCGGTTGCTCGGCTGATAGGTCCGTTTCATCTCGACCGCCCGTGATTTCGCTGGGCCCGGACGCGCTCGAACGTGCGACCCGGGAGGTCCACGCGCGCGCAGGGCGATCCCGCGTCGAAACCATGTCGCCCCCCGCCTGTCAAATCAGGGGGCACGAG
>JAGWVP010000144.1 GCA_018970825.1 bacterium
CGAGGCGCGTCTCTCCGCCGAGCCGGGCCGGGCGGTCGAGGTCCTGAACGCGGGCAAGCCCGGCAGCCTGACCGGCGACTGGGTGCGGGCGTTGCGCCGGGTCGGGCCGGGGTTCGCCCCCGACGTCGTCCTGATCGTCTTCTTCCTGCGCGACGGAACGCGGCTCACGGTCGGCGAGCGGTTCTTCCAGCCGATCCGCGACGGGATCGCGGCGCGCAACCGCGACTCCTGGCTCTACCGCCACCTCTACGCGTGGCGGTGGTTGCGCGACCGTGCGGACCGGCAACTCGTCTCCGACCTCTATTCGAGGGAGATCGTCCAGGCGTACCTCGGCGACGAGGTGCAGACGGCCGAGTGGACGATCGCGAAGGCGAACCTGCGCACGATCCGCGACGAAGCGCTCGCACTGGGAGCACGTGTCGGTCTCGTCGTGTTCCCGATCCTCGCCGCGTTCGGTCCCGACTACCCTTTCCGCGAGGTGTGCGATCTCGTGGAAGAGGCGGGGATCGCGGCGGGGCTCCCGACGCTCGATCTCCTGCCGGCATTCCGCGGCGAGGACGCGTCGAGCCTCTGGGTGTCGCCCCTCGACCAGCATCCGAACGAGCGCGGCCACGAGATCGCCGCGGAGGCGATCCTGCCGTTCGTCCGCTCGCTGCTCGCAGAGGGGCCCTCGCGGAGGGACGGCGTCGTGGCCCCGGCTCGCGGGGGGACGGCCGTGGACGGGGCCCCGGTGCTTGAGTCGCCTTCGCCGGGAGGGTAGACCGATGTCTGGACCGAGCGGTCCAGATGCGGGCGACCCCGCCTTCCGGCCCGCTCCCGGAGACAGCGATGGCGACCTTCGAACGACCCGACCCGCGGCCCGCGGCACCCTCGACCCGCGTCCGGATCGTCCCCCGCGAGCGCCTCGACTTCGACCTCGACGGGGACATCCCCCGCTGGTGGTTCGGGGGCGACCCGTTCAAGACGCGCTTCTTCGACGCGATGTCGACCCTCTTTCCGCAGGGCGAGCGCATGTTCATCGAGAGCGTGCGCGCCTTCCGCGACCGGATCGACGACCCCGTGCTGCTCGCCGAGGTCGACGGCTTCGCGCGCCAGGAGGCGCAGCACAGCAAGGTTCACCGGCGCTTCAACGAGCGACTCGCCCGCCAGGGCATCGACGTCGCCGGCATCCACGCGCGCCTCGAGCGCGACATGTTCAGCGACCGGCGGATCTCGCTCGCGATCGCGTCCCGTTTCGGCGTCGACGAGAATCTCTGGCGCCTCTCGGTCACGGCCGCCCTCGAGCACCTGACGTCGATGATGGGCACCTGCTTCTTCGAGCGACGCGACGTGCTTCGCGACTGCGACCCGCGCGTGCGCGCGATGTACGCGTGGCACGCGATCGAGGAGATCGAGCACAAGGCCGTCGCCTACGACGTGCTCGTGAAGGTCGCCGGTGCGTCGTACGCCCGACGCGTGATCCCGATGGCGCTCCTGACCCTCGGCTTCTCGGTCGAGGTCGCCTTCCTCATGAACCACATGCTGCGGGTCGACGGCTTCGGCGCGGTCGAGCGGGCGCGGATGTGGGCCCGCGGCCTCTGGTGGATGTGGGGTCCGGGCGGTCTCTTCCCGCCGACGCTCGGCTACTACGTGCAGTACTACCGGCGCGACTTCCACCCGTGGAAGATCGACGAGATGGCGAGCTACGGCACGTGGCTCGACGCCTTCGCCCGCACCGGGGACCCGGTCGCGGCGAGCGAGGCGCTCGTCGCCTCGGGCGCCTAGGGCGCGCCCGCCGTCGCGTCGTTCGAGCGGCCCCTCCCGGCGTCGCGGAGGTGCGAGGCGATCGAGGCGAAGGGCTCGGGCAGGCCCCGCTCGCGCAGGATCCGCGCTCCGGTCCGGCGCGAGCCGGCGAGCGTCAGGTGATGGGCGTCGAAGTAGAGCGCTTCCCCGTCCTCGAAGGCGGCGCAGCCGCGCGGATCGGCGCAGAGGACGTCGTTCGCATCGAAGTAGGAGACTCCCGGCGTCTTCCCGGCGAATTCGCGCAGCCGCGCGTTCGCCTTCGCGATCCAGGGAGTGAGTGGCTGGAAGCGCTCGGTCGGGCAGCGCAGCCAGGGGATGGAGATCGCCTTGGCCCTGCAGGAGCGGTCCAGGTTCGGGAAGACCGGGGCCTTGCCGAGCAGCACGACCCGGTGCCCCGTCGCGGCGAGCCGCCCCGCGAGCCGAAGCGTGGCCTCGAGGAACTGCGGGCGCCCGGTGTAGCCCGGCCACGACGCCGCCAGGACGACGACCGGGTACTCGCTCAGCCGGGGCATTACGAGCCGGTTCGACGCGACGCAGTCCTCGACTCGATCCGCCGGCTCGAAGCGGGTTGGATCGCCGTCGACCGGGGCGCACCCGTAGGTGTCGAAGTTGCGGAAGCGAAATTCCCCGGCGCGCGCGAACTCTTCCAGCAGGCCCACGTAGTGCCCGGCCTGGGAGTCGCCCCACAGGACCGCGCCCGTCGGTGCGTCGGGCGGGCCGAGGAGGCAGCGCGGGTCGGTGAAGTCGTTCTCGCGCAGGCGCTTGCGGTCGCAGGAAATCCCCGCGTGGACGGCGAGGACGCTGCGGTCGCGCAGGCTCGAGAGTTCGGCGTCGTAGGTGCTCGAGAAGATGCGCGGCCCCTTGCCCCCTGTGACGATCGCGAACGCGGCCAGCGCCACGACCGCGGCGGACGGCAGGAGCCACTGCCGGCGGAACACCGCTCCGAGCGACGCGCTCGAGCGGCGCGCGGGACGCTCGATCCAGCGCCAGCTCGCCCACGCGAGCACGGCCGTGAGGAGACCGATCACGCCCCGGGCGAGCGGCCCGACCTCTCCCCACGCGTAACGGTGGAACGCGACGAGAGGCCAGTGCCAGAGATACGCGGAATAGGAGACGAGCCCGACGGCGACCAGTGGCCGCCACGACAGCAGGGCGGAGACGGGGTTCGGGCCCGCCGCGCCGGCGAGCAGGATGAGCGTCGCGCCGAGGGACGGAGGCACGGCGCGCCACCCGGGAAACGGCGAGCCCTCTTCGAGCCGCGCGAAGGAGCCGAGCACGAGCGCCGCGCCGACGACGGCAGCGAGGCTTCGGACCCTCGCGGCCCGTCGGGCTTCGGGGAGCGCGCGCCTCGCGTCGGTTCGAGATCCGATCGACTTGGCTGCGCTCGCGTCCGGCTGCGTCGATGCGATCGCGGCGCCCCCGGGGCCTGAGTCCCATCCCCTCGCGGCGATCGCGGCGAGCGCGCCGAGCAGGAGTCCGCCCGCTCGCGTCGGAAGCATGTAGAAGGCGAAGCGCGGGTCGCTTCCGAGCAGCGCCTGGCCGCCCGCGAAGGACGCGATCGCGAGTGCCGCGATGGCGGCGAACAGCGCGCGCGCGGCGCCGAGCACCCGGGCGGCGAGCGGCAGGAGGAGCGGCCACGCGAGGTAGAACTGCTCCTCGACCCCGAGCGACCAGAGGTGGAGCAGGGGGGCTTCGTGCGCCTCGCGGGAAAAGTAGCCGGTGTCGAGGTTGCGCCAGAACCACACGTTCGCGAGCGAGGCGATCGACCAGAGGCCGGCGAAGACCGTCCGGAGCGCGTCCTCGGGCAGGAGCAGCACCTGCGCGGATGCCACCACGACGCCGACGACGGCGAGCATCGGCAGCGCGATCCGTTTCACGCGTCGGCGGTAGAACCCCGCGACGCTGAACGTGCCGCGCTCGATCTCGGAGAGGACGTTGCGGGTCAGGAGAAAGCCGGAGATCGCGAGGAAGACGTCGACGCCCGCGAACCCGCCGGGGACCCATCCCGCGTGGAGATGGAAGAGGATGACGGCGAGGACGGCGACGGCACGCAGCCCGTCGACGTCGGCGCGGTATCTTCCCTCGCCGATCGGGGTGTCGACGTTGCTCGAGTCGATCACGTGAACGCCATCGCGTCCGGGGCGGCCTCCGCGGCTGCGCGGCGCTCGTCGAGGCCGTCGCGCCGGCGGGGACTTCGCTGCGGGCACCGAGGCTTCAGAGCGGCTTCCCCTCGCTCTCCTTCCAGCGCCGCATGAGGCGGTTGCTCGGCAGCGTGTTGTCCTGGACCTTCTTCGCCGTCTCGCCGCCCGCGACAGGAAGCCCCTCGGACGAGAGCAGGCCGGGCTGCACCAGGACCGAGGCCTGGTCCCAGTAGATGTGTTCGTGCGCCACCTTGCCGTCGACGAAGCGCACGATCGCGACGAGCGGGATCTCGACGCGCCGCCCGGTGGGTGCGGTGCCGGGCACCATCCGGTCGACCTCGCTCGTGTGCGTGAAGGAGAAGATCATCTCGTCGACGACCTGGTCTTCTCCCACGGTGCGGCTGACCGGCGTGAGCGTCGTGTCCGGCGGGTTTCCGCCGATGAAGTGGTACTTGTAGAAGCGCTTCAGCTGGTCGTGGCCGACGCCGCCGGTCATCGTCGGGACGTGGTTCACGTAGGGCGCCTTCACCATCGTCGCCATCGTCGCGTCGACGTCGCGGCTCTCGAACTCCTGCCGGCAGTGCTCCTCCCAGAGGGCGGCGAGGTCGTGGGT
The DNA here is from genome assembly GCA_018970825.1 of bacterium. Lineage (GTDB taxonomy): Bacteria > Desulfobacterota > Binatia > UBA12015 > UBA12015 > REEB422. Next base: position 4,537 of record JAGWVP010000144.1, read on the forward strand.
CGGCATGATCGGTCCTCCGTGTGCGAGAGCGGCCCGCGATCGTGCGGGCACAGCGGGGCACCGGGCACCCCTGGAATCCTTCTATGCGAACGCGCGGCAGGGTTCACGAGCCCGGGGCTTCAGGGGCTCGCCGCGCCGACGCCGACTTGACCGATCCTCCCGCGGGGTGTTCGGCTCGCGGGACCCATGCGGCCCCCCGACACGACCGCGCGGGCGGTGATTGCGGCGCTCCTCGCGGTGCTCGGTTCGGCGGGGATCGTTCCCGCCGCAGGGGATCCGGCCGTGTCGTCGAGCCTCCTGTGCGCGCTCGCCTCGGGCGCGCCCCCGCCGTCGGGCGCCCTCGCGCCCGCGCCGGAGGGCTGCGACTGCGCCGGTCCCGCAACGTCGTGCCGCATGGTCGAGCTCGCGAACGACAGGCGGATGGCCTTGCCGCTCGCGCCCGGCACCACCCGCCGAGTCCGGATCGCACCGGTCGCCGGTGACCGACTGCGCTTCGGGGTCGGGGTGACGGCGGCCGACCCGGCCCGCATCGAGGTCGTCGTGCGCCTGCGCGACGCCGACGGCGCGTCGTTGCGCGAATGGCGCCACGAGGTGGTGCGCTGGGGTGGATGGCAAGACGTCGAAGTCGATCTCGCCGGGCTCGCCGCGGACCGGGTGCGCGAGTTCGAGATCGCGGTGGGCGACGGACCGCTCGCCCCGCCCGGCGCGATGGCCGCGTTGGCATCGCCGAGGCTCGTCGCCTCGCCCGACCCGGCGCCGCCGGGGGCGACGGCCCGCGCGGACGCGGTGGGCGTCGTGCGCAACGTCGTCCTCTACGTGATCGACACGCTGCGGGCCGACCACGCGTCGACCTACGGATACGGGCGCCCGACGACCCCCCACCTCGATCGACTCGCGCGCGAGGGCACGACGTTCGAGCGTGCCTACGCGGTCGGCAGCTGGACCCGACCGGCGATCGCGAGCCTCTTCACCGGGCTCCGCCCCGCCTCTCACCGGGTCGGGGTCGACCACGGGCTCGGCCGATGGCCCCGCACGATCGCCGAGCGCTTCCACGCGGCGGGATGGTCGACGCGCGCCTTCGTCGCGAATGCACAGATCATCCCGCACTCCCTCGGCTTCGACCGCGGCTTCGAGCGATTTCTCGCCTTCCCCGGCGGCGAAGGTGCGATGCTCGCGACCACGGCCGAGGTGAATCCGCACCTTCTGCGCGAGCTCGAGACCTCGAGGGACGAGCGTCTCTTCGTCTACGTGCACACGGTCGACCCGCACGCGCCCTACGACCCCCCCGCCTGCTACGAAGGGCTGTTCGGCGATCCCGACTACGGCGGCACGATCGGTCGGCGCGACACCTTCAAGGAGTACCTGCGGGCGCGGACCATGTCGCCCGCCGACGTCGCGCGGGTACGGGATCTCTACGACGAGGAAGTGCGATTCCAGGACGAGATGCTGGGAACCCTGCTCGACCGCCTCGCCGCGACCGGTCGCGATCGCGACACCGTGGTGGTCGTGGTCGCGGACCACGGCGAGGAACTCGGCGACCACGGCGGATGGGAGCACGGCGAGCGGGCGTGGGAGGAGCTTCTCCGGGTCCCGCTCGTCGTCCGCTGGCCGGGGCGAGCCGATCTCGCGGGGCGTCGCATCTCCGAGCCGGTGCAGATCGTCGACCTGCTGCCGACGCTGCTCGCGACCGTCGGGCTGCCGCCGGCGCCCGAGGCCCGGGGTCGGAGCCTTCTCCCGCTGGTCGGGCTCGATGCGGCGAGCGCGTCGACGAGCCGAGCGGCGCCGGGGCGTACCCCGTCCGAGGAGTCCGCGGGCGACGCGAGGCCGGTCACGAAGCCGCCCGTCGTGACCACCGAACTCGGCGACGGCTGGGACCTGCTCTCGATCCAGCACGACGGCTGGAAACTCGTGAGGCGCCGCCCCCGCGACGGCGCCCCCGAGGACCGGCTCTTCCACCTCGCGAGCGACCCCGGCGAGCGGCGCGATCGCGCGGCTTCCAATCGCCGGCGGCTCGAGGGTCTCGCGCGTCGGCTCGACGAGATCGTCCGCGACGACGAGCGACTCGCCCCGATGGCGGCCGCGGACGCCTCGGCCGAGATCCCGGAGGAGACCCGCCGACGGCTCGAGGAACTGGGATACGTCGTCCACTGAGGAATCCGCGCCGGGTGCCGCGGGGCGCCTGCGGATGCTCCCGTCGACGTCGCGGTCGACTCGTCGCCGCGAGGGCGTGCATGCGACCCTCGTTCGTGGCGAGCGCGAGTCGACCTTCGCAACGTCCCCCCGACCCACGTGCGGCTCTCGGCCGTGCCGCCGAGGAAGCGGCGGCGCGGCACCTGTGCGGCCTCGGCTGGGAGACGATCGCGCGCAACGTGAGGCTCTGCGGGGCGGAGATCGACCTCGTCATGCGCGAGGACGACACGGTGGTCTTCGTGGAGGTTCGCTCGCGGTCGAGGCGCGCCCACGGCGGTCCGCTCGACACGGTGGGGCCCGCCAAGCAGGCCCGGGTGGCACGCGCAGCTGCTGCGTTCCTCGCGCGCGCCGGGCTCGGCCAGCGGCCCGCACGCTTCGACGTGGTCGGCGTCGACTGGCGGGAGGGCGAGCCCGTCCTCGAGCACGTCCGGCATGCCTTCGAGAGCCCCTTCTGACCCCGGAGTCGTGTCCGCAGTTGCGCGGCGGAAGCACTCGCGGGGCCCACCGACCCGGTCGGGCCGGTGCGGCCCGTCGGGGCGTCTCCCCGCCCGCGACGGGTGGCGGGGCGGCTCTGCGGTGGCACGGCCGGGCGGGGTTGGTAGAACGGCGCGCCATGCTCGACGTGAAGCTGATCCGGGAGCGGCCCGACTTCGTGAAGGCCGAACTCGCCAAGGTCCAGGCGCCGACGTCGCTCGTCGACGACGTGCTCGATGCGGACCGTGCGCGCCGCGAAGCGTTGCGGTCGCTCGAGGACAAGCGCGCAGAGCGCACGCGCCGCTCGAAGGAGATCGGCGCGCTCCCGCCCGAGGAGCGCAAGTCGGCAG
>JAGWVP010000145.1 GCA_018970825.1 bacterium
GGGGAGGCGGTCGCACTCGACGAGCATCTCGTCTCGAGTTTCGAGCGCCTGCAGAAGGGCAGCGCGCCCGTGCTCTTCGCGGCCTTCGACTGCCTGTGGATCGACGGCCGCGACCTGCGCGACGAGCCGCTCGGGACGAGGCGCTCCGCGCTCGAGGAACTGGTCGAGGGCTCGGACCGGGCGTTTCCGGCCCGCCGGCTCGGGATCGACGGCATCGAGGCCCACCGCGAGGCGCGCGCGCGCGGCCTCGAGGGCGTCGTCGGCAAGGACGATGCGTCGACCTACCGCGAGGGGCGCTCGCACGCGTGGCTCAAGGTGAAGATCAAGCAGGGCGAGGAACTGGTCGTCGCGGGCTTCACGCCGGGCCGCGGTGCCCGCTCGCACTTCGGTGCGCTTCTGCTCGGCGCATGGGACGATCGCGGCCTGCGCTACGTCGGCAAGGTCGGCACCGGCTTCGACGAGCGCACCCTCGCGGCCCTCGCCGCGCGCCTGCGTCCGCTCGTCGTCGGGACGCCGACGCTGGTCGACCCGCCCCGCGAGCCCGGCACGACCTGGGTCGAGCCGCGGCTCGTCGCGCAAGTCGCCTTTGCCGAGTGGACCTCCGACGGACGCCTCCGGCAGCCCGTGTTCCTCGGTTTGCGCGACGACAAGGAGTCTCGCGATTGCAGGTTGCCGGAGCGCTTCCGTTGAGCCCGCGCGGTCGATCGGGCCCTCCGGCGGCGCCGCCGGGAGACGCCCTCGCGGCCCTCCCGGCGCGACTCGGCATCACGCATCCCGAGCGCGTCTACTGGCCGGACGACGGCTGGACGAAACTCGACCTGCTGCGGCACGACGCGCTCGTCTGGCCGCGCCTCGAACCCTTCCTGCGCGATCGCCTTCTCTCGCTCGAGCGCTGTCCCGACGGCGTCGGTTCGCCCTGCTTCTACCAGAAGGAGCGGCCGGCCGGGTTGCCGCCGGACACCCCGACCCGCGAGATCGAGCACGAGTCGAGCCGCATCCGCTACGTGGTCGGCGGAAGGCTCGAGACCCAGCTCGCGCTCGCCGGGATGGGCTGCCTCGCGATCCACGTCTGGGGGAGCCGGGCGGCCCATCCCCGCAAGCCGGACTGGGTGTGCTTCGACCTCGACCCCGCATCGGGCGGGTTCGCCGACGCCGCGCGCGCGGCGCTGCGGGTGAAGGACGCGCTCGACGCGCTCGAGCTCCGGTCGTTCGCGAAGACCTCCGGCGGGCGCGGGATGCACGTCTTCGTCCCCATCGAGATCGGGCCCGACGCCGACGAGGTGAAGGACTTCGCGCTCGGGCTCTCGCGCCACCTCGCACGCGCGTATCGCGACGAACTCACGGTGGAGGCGCGCATCGCGGCTCGCGGCGAGCGGCTCTATCTCGACTGCATGCGCAACGGCTTCGCGCAGACCGTGGTCGCCCCCTGGTCGCCGCGCGCCCGCCCGAAGGCCCCGGTCTCGACCCCGCTCGAGTGGTCGGAGGTGCGCCCCGACCTCGACCCGACGTCGTTCAACCTCGGAACGATCGGCGAGCGGCTCGCGATGCCCGATCCGTGGGCCGATTTCTTCGAGGTGCGCCAGCCGCTCGACGACGCGATCCGTGCGGTCGCGGCGCTGCGCTGACCGCGCGGCCCCGCCCGGGCCCGGGCGGGGCCGGGACGGGCCTTCCCGCGGAGGTTCGGCGGGCGTCCGGAGGAGGTCGCCCGGGTCTCAGCCGCCGGGCGGCGCGGTCACGCCGACCGGTCCCGCCGGGGACCCGAGGAGGTAGGCCGCGACCACCCGTGCCGCGATCGCGTGGCCTTCGTCGTTGGGGTGCATGATGTCGCGGTGGAGTTCGACGCCGGCCGGCGCGGCGAGGAAGGCCGGCGTCAGGTCGACGCAGTCGAAGGCGCGCTCGCGACACAGGGCGAGCAGCCGTTCCTGCGGTGCGAGGTCGGGCGACTCGACGCCGACCTGGTCGCCGTCGGGGAAGACCGCGAACACGACGCGTGCACCGATCCGCCGTCCGCGCTCGGCGACGTCGCTCCACGCCCGGGCGAGTTCGCCCCACGCGGGTTCGGTCGGCTGGTGGTAGAAGCGCTTGCGGATCGCCGACACGTAGCGGTCGAGCGGGTCCCATCGCCCCGGTGCACCCGATGCCTCGGTCGGACGCGGCGCGGGCGTCGCCTGCACGGCGGGCGCTCTCGCGATTCGCGAGTCGCCCCGCGCGAGCAGCCAGCCCCAGCGCAGCGCGAGCCAGAGCTCGGACCAGTTCGCGGGCGACCAGGACGGACTGCGGTCGTCGTCGGTCGAGAGGATGCCGAGCCCGTTCATGTGCGGCACCCGGTCGAAGTCGTTCAGGTTGACCGCCACCACGACGACGTCGGGATGCAGCGCCTCGCCGTGCTCGCGAAACCACGCGGCCTCGGTCGTCGCGGCGTAGCCGGGCACGCCCGCGTTCAGCACCTCCGCGCGGGCCCAGGCGCCGCCCGCCCGTCGCAGGTCGCCCTCGAGCAGGCGAGGGAAGGCGCGATCCGCCTCCTGCAGCCAGCCGAAGGCGACCGAGTCGCCCAGCACCAGCACGCGGCGGGTGCCGGGAGCCGGTCGCGACGACGGGATCGCGCGCTCCCTCATGCCGAGTTCGTTCACGGTCACGCGGGAGCCCTGCACCTCGAGGTCGACCCCGGGCCGCAGCCGGTAGGGAAGATCGGGTACGTCGGTCGCGACGTAGAGGCGCCGCGGCATCGGGTTCACGCGATCGACGAATCCCGTCCAGCGCGCGGCCGCTTCGCCGAGCACGAGGAAGAGGGCGATCGCTCCGAGCGCGCGCCAGCCGCGTCCGCGCGCACGCACGTGTTCGACGTTCACGCGTCGAGTCCCGGTCCCGCGGCGGTGCGCGAACCCATCGCCTTCGAGGCTGCCACGTCCGGACCGTCGTTGGCGAGCATCCGGGCGGACCGGCGCCGGGGGGGCGGCGGCGCCCGGAAGGCCGCGGGTTCGATGCGAGGCGTGTCGTCGTCGCCGGGGCGAGGCTCGCGCGGCGGGGCGGGTTGCTCCCCCGGGGGCGCCGGGTTCCGGGGTTCGGTCGGTGCGGTCGTCGGGTCGTCGCCGCTCGCGGCGAGGGGCTCGATGCGCGGCAGCGTCCAGCCGGCGAGCCCCTCGCCCTCCGGCCCGCCTGCCGCGCTCTCGATCGCGAGAACGAGCGTCGCGGGCTTCCCGTCGAACGGGATCCGGGCCTCGCGCCAGGGGCGGTCGACGAGCCGGAACCGGGGTTCCCGCTCGTCGCGCAGCACCTCCCGCGACGTTCCGGATCCCTCGACGCGCGCCGAGAAGACGAGCGGCATCGGCCGGTCGGCGATCCAGCGATCGGGGTTCGCGCCCCATCCGAGCACGATCTCGCCGCGATCCCCGGCCGGGAGCGGGATCCGGATCTCCGCGGCACCGCCGGGGCGCAGGAGCGGAGAGACGACCTTCTCGAAGGGCCAGGTCGAGACGGCGAGGCCGTCGGGCAGGGCGATCGAGCGGGTGCCGCCCGGCTCGGGCGGTCGCCGCTCGAGCCGGAGAAAGGCGATGCCGCGCGGATCTTCCGCGACGACTTCGGCCACGCGGAAGCGCTCTGCGAGCCCCGCGAGGAGGGCCGGGGCGCTCCGGGAGAGCGTGCCCAGCTGCGGTGCGGCGGTCGCGCCGACCACCACCGTGCGGACGCCGTGCCGGTCGAGGTCCGCGAGCATCTCCGCGTCGCGTCCCGACTGCAGCTCGACCGGCCAGACGAGCAGGAAGCGCGACGCCGGGGGCCGACCGGAGAGGAACTGCACGAGCGGTTGGTAGGGGACGACCGCGATCGGTTCGCCGGGCGGGGTCGTGCGCTCGACCGCGGCGACGATTCCCTCGAGGGCCCGGGCGTCCGAGGCGCGGGCGAAGACGCCCGCGCGGTCGAGCGCGACCGGCGTGTCGTTCGAGAGACGAAGCGAGAGGGCGAGGCCGCAGGTCACGACGGCGACCAGGCCCGTGAAGGCGACGAGGGGACGCAGGATCCGGCGGTCGGGGGTCTCGCCCGGCAAGAGGATCCAGGCTCCGAGCAGCAGCGTCCCCACCCAAGCGTAGGACTCGTGCATCCAGTCGAACGGACGGTTCGTCGCCCCCAGGAGGCCCGCGGCGAGCGCGAGCAGAAGGGCGCCGCCGCGCACGGCGGCCCAGCCGCCCCGAAGCCGCCAGGCGAGCGCGAGCGTGCCGATTGCCGCCACGAGGAGAGGTCCGAGGTAGAGCATCTTCAGCAGGAAGTCGGGAATGGCCGTGAGTCGCCAGGGCCGGCTCCGGAGCAGCAGGTCGCGGTGGCCGTCGAGCAGCGGCGGGAGGTAGTGGACGAGGCGCGCGCGCAGTTCCGGGTCCTGGGAGAGGAGATGCCGGAAGTCGGGCAGGCCGACGTATCCGCCGAAGTCGGCACCGTGCAGCGGCGACAACACGCTCTGCGTCCACAGGTCGCCGAGCGTTCCGGCGCGAAGGGCCGCGAGAATCACGAGAAGGGCCGGTACCGCCGCACCGGCCGCGAGGGCCAGCATCGGACCGGTGACGGGCCCACCGCGCCAGGGGCGCGGATCGCCGCGGCGGCCGGCGAGCGCGCGGTCGACGAGCAGGAACAGCCCGAGCGTGGCCGCGGCGGCCGCGTACGTCTGCTTCGTGCAGACGGCGGCGCCGAGCAGGACGCCCGCGAGTGCGGGGCGCAGCACGCCGATCGCCTCTCCGGCGGGAGCGAGAAGGGCCGCTGCCGCGACGACGGCGACGAGGCCGGGCTGCTGGTAGCCGTAGACCTGCCACTGCGGGTAGGACCAGACCGTCAGCAGGCCGACCAGGGCGATCGCGACCGCGGCCGAGCGCGCCGAGATCGCGGCGCGAGCGACTTGCCAGCACGCGAGGACGAGCAGCGCGAGGAGCCCGAGGGCGAGCGCCCGCGACACCCGCAGCGACTCGCCGAGGATCGAGAACGCGAGCGCGAGCAGCGCATAGCCGCCGGGCAGCGCGTAGCTCACGACGTCGCGGTAGAGGTGTCCGCCGTGCGCCATCACCGAGGCGGCCGTCGCGACGAAGCCCTCGTCGAGCAGGATGAAGCCCCGGTCCCAGTAGACCAGGTGGATCGCGACGGTGGCGGCGGCGAGCGAGAGGGCGAGCGGGAGTTCCCGCAGCGACGGACGGGTCACTGCACGTAGCCCAGCGCCCGCAACCGCGTGCGCGCGTCGTCGTCGGGCACCGGGAGCGGCACGGGCGAGGGCTCGGCGCGCGCGCTTGCCGAACGCCAGAGGCAGACGCGGACGCCGTTCGCCGGGGCGGGGCACGCGGGGCGGGTCGCGGCGGCGAGCAGCGGATCGGCGAAGTCGATCGCGCCTCCCTCGGGAAGCGGGGTGCCGTCGCCGAGCAGCACCGACGCGGACGGCGCGCGGACGCCGTCGACCCGCAGGCGCACGCGCAGGCGGTCGGCCTTGCCGCCGGCCGCCGCGAGCAGGAGGAGCCTGCGGTCGAAGCGAAAGCCCCGCCCGGAGGCGTCGGTGCGCCCGCGGATCCAGAGGTCGCGTCCGTCGCTGGAGAGAGCGACGCGCGTGTCGGGTGGTCCGCCCGTCCGGTCGAGGGTCTCGAAGACGCCGGTGTCGGCGAGGCTCTCGAGCGCGAGGGAGAAGCGGGTGGTGCCCGTCCCGGGGCCGACGATGCGCAGCTGCACGCCGTCGGTGTCCATCGACCTGCGGGCGGCTTCGAGTCGCGTCGAGAGTTCGGCGGCGATCCCGGGCTCGCGCTCGAGCACGTCGTGGTCCTCGTGCGGATCGCGCCGGAGGTCCCACAACGTGCGTCGGCCGTCGTCCACGGTGTCGACGAGCTTCGCCTCCGGCGTCCGGATCCCGTAGCGCGTCGGGAACTGGCCCATCGTGGCGGTGGCGACGAGATCCTCCGGGTCCTCCCCGGGGCGCGCGAGGACGCCGGCGAGCGGACGCCCCTCGAACGACGGGGGAATCGGCACGTCCATCCAGTCGAGCAGCGACGGCGCGATGTCGATCGAGCGCACCGGGCGCTCGACGACCGTGCCGGCACCGCGCCCCCCCGGCAGGCGCACGACCAGCGGGACGTGCAGCAGTTCGTCGTGAAGGCTCTGGCCGTGGAAGAAGCGGCCGTGGTCCCAGAACTCCTCGCCGTGATCGGCGCTCACGACGACGATCGTGTTCCCGAGCAGGCCGCGCGCTTCCAGGTCGTCGAGCACGCGCCCGAGCTGGTCGTCGACGAGGCGGACCTGCCCGTCGTAGAGCGACACGACCCGCTGCCGGTCGGCCTCGTCGAGTCGTCCGGAATTCGCACCCTCGACGTCGTCGAAGCCGTCGCCGACCGGGCCGCGGTACCCCGGGTCGGCGAACATGCGCGCGTACCGCTTCGGTCCGTGGTAGGGCGTGTGCGCATCGAGGTAGTGCAGGTAGAGCGCGAAACGCCGGTCCCCGTGGAGGCGAAGCCATTCGAGCGCCCGGTCGGTGATCGCCTCGGCCATCAGGTCGCCCGAGGCGATCACGTCGAACGGCACCGCGTTGCGCGAGAGCCAGAGAACGAGCCACACGTTGTTCACCACCGCGGCGCTCGGGATCCCGGCTGCGGCGATCGCGCTCGCGAAGTTCGCGGCCCCCGGGCGCGGAAAGACCGACGACGTGAAGATCTGCGGCAGCGAGGGCAGCGTCATGGGGGCGCCCGTGTAGGCCTGCGCGAACCGGATCCCCTCCGCCGCGAGCGCGTCGATCCGCGGCGTGGTCGGCCGGTCGTGCCCCCAGGCGCCGACGTGATCGGCGCGCAGGCAGTCGATCGTGACGAACAGCAGGTTCGGCTCCCCCGGGGCGCTCGCGGGCACGATGCGGGCACCCGAGAACAGCGCCGTCACCTCGCCCGGGGCGGCGGGGTCGTCCTTGCGCTCGACCGAGAACGCAAGCGTGCCCCGGCGGCCGGCGAGTGCCGAGAGGTCGACGCGCTCGTCGAACCACCGGCGGTGGTAGGTCGAGTCGCGCGGGGCGACGACCTTGCGCAGGAGTTCGGATTCCGTCCCGTCGTCGCCCGTGAAGGCGACCCGGAAGACCGTCGGGCCGGCCTTGGGCAGGAAGTCCACGCTGAACATCCGCGCCTGGATCGCGAAGCCGGCCTCGAGGATCGCACCTTGCGGGATCTCGACGGGGAACGAGAGCCGGTCGGGGATCGGCAGGGCGAGCACGCGGCGCTGCTCGCCGAAATTCGCGAGCGTCGTCACGCGTCGGCGCGACGCGGGGTCGATCGACTTCTCCGCGAGAGCGAGCAGGTCGAACGGAGCCCACGGTCGCGGCGCCGGCGAAGCGGTCGGCACCGCCCCGGCGGCGGGCGCCTCGCCGGGTTCCGCCACCCCGCAGGGGCCCGTCGACAGGGCGAGCGCGAGCGCGGCGCCGACCGCCCGCGCGAGGAGGCGTCGCGGCCCGGGGCTCAGGACGCGCCCACGAGTCCGCGTGCGGACAGTTCGCCGGCAAGGCGCGGTGCGAGTCCGCCGTGCTCCCGGAACAGGTGGTTC
>JAGWVP010000146.1 GCA_018970825.1 bacterium
AGCGCTCGTAGCGAGCCGGATTCCATGCATCCGCGGACATCGAGGCGTGTGGTAGCATTCCGGGCACGTGATCAAGTCCGTGCCGAACAACGTCCTCGCCTTCGACGTCGAGTGGGTGCCCGACCCGCTCGCCGGCCGACTCCTCCACGACCTGCCCGCGGAGGCGACCGACCGCGAGGTCATGGAGGCGATGTGGCGCCACGGCGGCGCCGACGAGAAGAACCCGCAGCCCTACCTGAAGACGGTCCTCTGCCGGGTCGTCTCGCTCGCCGCGGTCCACCGACGGGTGAAGCCCGACGGCGGGGTCAACCTGAACCTCTACTCGCGGCCGCGCATGACGTCGGTCGACGAGGAGGCGCTCGACGGGAGCGTGGAGCGAACGCGCATCGTGGTCGACCGCGACGACGCGACCGAGCGCAGCGTCGTCGGCCACTTCCTCGACTGGCTCGGCCGGGTCGAGCCGCAGCTCGTCGGCTACAACTCGGTCGAGGCCGATCTCAAGATCCTCCTGCAGCGCGCGATCGTGCTCGGCGTGCGGGCGGATCGCTTCGCCGCCCGCCCCGACAAGCCCTGGCAGGGGCGCGACTACTTCGCCCGCGACAACGAGTGGAACTGCGATCTCAAGCAGGTGGTCGGCGGCTTCGGGAAGGGAACGCCCGCGCTGCACGAGATCGCGGTCCAGAGCGGGATCCCGGGCAAGTTCGGCATCGACGGCAGCCAGGTCGCGCACCTCTGGCTCGACGGCCGGCTCGACCGGATCGTCGCCTACAACGAGTGCGACGCCCTCACGACCTACCTCGTGTGGCTGCGCGTCGCCCACTTCGGCGGGCACTTCACGGACGAGCAGTACGAGGCGGAGCAGGAGAGGCTGCGCGAACTTCTGCGCAGCGAGAGCCAGGTGCCCTCGCGCGCCCACCTCGGCGACTACCTGCGGGAGTGGGCACGGCTTTCGCACCTGGTCGAGGCCGGGCGCGGCGGCTGAGCGGGAGCGAGCCCGTCAGATCCCCACGCTGCGAACGCCGAGCGCACGCAGGACCCGGTTCAGCCCGAGCAGCAGCCCCGCCCCGGTCCTCGGGCGGACGGCGACGGGGGCGAGGCTGCGCACCCCGGTCTTCCTCGAAGTGGGCGGGGAGACCGCCTCCTTCCGGACGAGCACGATGCCGTCGTAGAAGTGGACCGACCTCGCCGTCCTCGTGAACTCGTCGACCCGGAGAGCGGGCTGCTCCGAGTGCCAGGCGTGGAGCCTGTCGACCAGGCCCTTCGCGAACTCGACGAACGTCCCGGGGCGACGCACGCCGCCGCCGTAGTCGAGCCGGTAGGAGGTCTGGCAGTCCTCGCAGAGGTACACGCCCCCCGGCCGGACGATCGGGAAGAGCTCCTCGAAGGTCGCGATCTGCTCGCGCATGTGGTGCCCGCCGTCGTCGATCACCACGTCGAGCTCCCCGATCTCCTCGCGCAGGCTCGCGAGGAATCGCCGGTCCGACTGCGAACCGATCCGGATCCGGATCCCGTCTTCCTCGAGCGACTTGCAGGCGGGGTTCAGGTCCACGCCGTAGACGACGGACGCGGGACCGAAGTAGTTCCTCCACATCTGGAGGCTGCCCCCTTGTGCGACCCCGATCTCGAGGATGCGGACGGGCTTGCCGCGGAGCTCGCGGAAGTGGGCGTGGTAGACGTCGAAGTAGTGCGTCCACTTGTCGATGATCCGGCCCGGGTTGTTCTCGAAGTAGGCGCGAAGGGGGTTGTCTTCCACGGGTCATCCTTCCGGTAGCCGGGGCCGCACTCTCGGGACCGCGGCGACCTCGGCGACGAGGAGCGTTCGGGGCGTCGCTCCCGCCCCCACGGTTCCGCGACCGCGACCGCGCCGTCAACGGCGCAGCGGTCGGGCCGGGCCTCGCGGCCATCGGCCACGCCTTCGCCGGCGGGGCGGCCGAACCGTCCCTCGGGCGCGATCGGCGGGCTCCCTTGCACCACCCGCCGTCGCGAACCAAGATCGGATCGCCGGCCGCACTCGCGGCCCCGGCACGGAGGTTCGGCGACATGGCGATCGAGGAAGGCAAGGCGGCCCCGGCGTTCACGCTGAAGGACCAGGACGGCAACAAGGTTTCGCTCTCGGGCTTCAAGGGGAAGCAGGCCGTCGTGGTCTACTTCTACCCGAAGGACGACACCCCGGGCTGCACCAAGGAGGCCTGCGGCTTCCGCGACTTCAACAAGGAGCTCGCGAAGCTCGGCGTCGCCGTGCTCGGCGTGAGTGCCGACGGCGAGGAGAGCCACGCGAAGTTCGTGAAGAAGTACAAGCTCAACTTCCCGCTGCTCTGCGACACCGAACGCAAGGTCATGACCGCCTACGGCGCGTACGGCGAGAAGATGCTCTACGGCAAGAAGACCGTCGGGGTGATCCGCTCGACCGTGCTGGTCGGCAAGGACGGCAAGGTGAAGAAGCACTGGGCGAAGGTGGCGAGCGCGGAGAAGCACCCCGAGCAGGTGGTCGCCGCGGTGAAGCAGCTCGGCCTCGCCTGAGCCCCCTCCCCCTCCCCCGAGACCCGCGAAACCGCCGGCGACGCCCGGCGACGGAGACGACATGGCCGACCTCGAGAAGTTCCGCCGCGAGACCCGCAAGTGGCTCGACGACCACGCGCCGCCGGTCGCGCGCCAGCCCGTCACGAACACCGACGAGCTCTGCTGGGGCGGCCGCAACGCGAAGCTCGAGCCCGGCGTCCGCCAGTGGCTCGACGTCATGGGCGAGCGTGGCTGGACCGCGCCGACCTGGCCGTCGGAGTACGGCGGCGGCGGCCTCGACAAGCAGGAAGCCCGCGTGCTCGGGCAGGAGATGGCGAGCCTCGGGCTGCGCCCGCCGCTGATCGGCTTCGGTCTCAACATGATCGGCCCGCTGCTGCTGCAGGAAGGCACCGAGGAACTCCGCAAGGAGCACCTGCCGCCGATCATCCGCGGCGAGATCCGCTGGTGCCAGGGCTACTCGGAGCCGGGCTCGGGCTCGGACCTCGCGAGCCTGCAGACGCGCGCCGTGGTCGACGGCGACGACTTCGTGCTGAACGGCCAGAAGGTCTGGACCTCCTACGCGGACCAGTGCGACTGGATGTTCATCCTGGTGCGCACCGACACGCAGGCGCCCAAGCACGAGGGCATCACCTTCCTGCTCATGGACATGGAGTCGCCCGGCGTCTCGGTGAAGCCGATCCGGCTCATCAGCGGCAAGTCCCCGTTCTGCGAGACCTTCCTGACCGACGTCCGCGTGCCGCGGCGCAACGTCGTCGGCCGCGTGAACGGCGGCTGGACGATGGCGAAGGCGCTGCTCGGCCACGAGCGCACGATGATCGCCGGCATGGGCACCGAGCGCACGCAGGGCGACTCGCTGGTCGACCTCGCACGACGCTACGTCGAGGGCAGCGAGAAGCGCATCTCCGACGCGGTCCTGCGCGACCGGGTCGCGCAGGTCGAGCTCGACCGGAAGTGCTTCGAGCTCACGCTCGCGCGGTCCCGGGACGGCCAGAAGGCCGGCCACAAGCCCGGTCCCGAGACCTCGTTCTTCAAGCTCTACGGCACCGAGCTGAACCAGCGCCGCCGCGAGCTCATGATGCAGATCGCGGGGCCGCAGGCGCTCGGCTGGGAGGGCGAGGGCTTCGAGGACGACGAGATCCGCATCGCGCGCGACTGGCTGCGATCGCGCGGCAACTCGATCGAGGGCGGGACCTCGGAGGTCCAGCTCAACATCATCGCGAAGCGGGTGCTCGGGCTGCCGGACTGAGCGCGGACCGGGTTTCGTCACCGGGCCGTCGCGCGAAGCTTCGCGGGCGGCCCCGGACTCGACCCATCCACCCTCGCTGCTCCCGAGGCCCGGGTTCCGACACACGGATCGGAATCGAGTTGTTTCAGGAGGCGGAACGCCGGACGAGCGATCCGCTCGTCGGCCTCCACGCGGGACAGCACGGCGAGCCGGGTGGACCGTCACCTACCTGGTCCTCTGCCACGGCCGCCTTCTCAAAGTCGTTCCGGCGGTGGACCGGGTGCCCACCGTCCGCGTTCCGCGCACGGCGGGCGGACGACGGCCGACGCGCGCCGAAACCCCGAGCGGGGGTAGGCCGGCCGGTCGCGAGACTCAGTCGTCGATCAGGACGAGAGTGCCCTCGGGCGCCATCTCGTAGAGTTCGTTCACGTCCTTGTTCATCAGCGACACGCAGCCCCACGTCCAGTCGTAGGACGTCTCGTTCAGCTTGGGCTTGTCGGTGCCGTGGATGCCGACCTCGCCGCCGGGACCGCGGTTCACGTATCCCGTCGCGAGCCGTCCGCGGTGAACGTCGAGGTCCTTCGCGTTCGGGTAGTCGAGCAGCATGAATCGCGACCAGCGCTCGTGGTGACGCTTGAAGACGATCCGGTAGAGCCCGTCGGGCGTCTTGCGGTCGCCCTCCTGCTCCTTCACCCCGGGGTTCTGTCCGAGGGAGACCTGGTCCCAGGTCCGCACCCACTGGCCGTAGCGGTAGAAGGTGACCGTCTTGCAGGAACGGTCGACGACGAGCAGGTTCGGCTCGTTCTTCGCCCACTCGAGCGGCTTGCGGTCGTCGGCGATCGGCGCGTTCTCGAGGCCGCCACCCCCTCGCCGGGCGGCGCAGCCGGCCGCGAGCAGGACCATCGCGACGCAAGCCGCCCGGACTGCTCTCCCCGATCGAACCATCGACATCCTCCTCGTCCACCCCGCCACGGTCGCCATTGTCTCCGTCCGGGCTCCCGCTTTCAAACCGCGGCTCCTGCAGCGGGCGGCGTTGGAATCGACGGGGGCCGGGGGTATCAAGGGAACTCTTCTTGACCCGGGGTCCCTCGGCCCCCACCAGCGAGAGGCGGCAATGGCTTTCGACCAGTCCGAGTTCAGGCGCGTCCTGGGGCACTTCGCGACCGGGGTGACCGTGGTGACCACGCTCGACGCCGAGGGAAAGCCCGCAGGGCTCACGGCGAACGCCGTGTCGTCGGTCTCGCTCGACCCGCCGCTCGTGCTGGTCTGCGTCGACAAGAAGGCCGAGACGGCGGCCTGCTTCGCCGCCTCGGGCGTGTTCACGGTGAACATCCTGAGCGAGGAGCAGGAGGGTCTTTCGCGACGCTTCGCCAAGTCCGGCCCGGACAAGTTCTCCGGCGTGGGCTTCCACGCGGGTGGCAACGGTGCGCCGGTCCTCGAGGGCGCGCTCGCGCGGATCGAGTGCCGCATCCGGCAGTCGGTCGAGGCGGGAGACCACGTGATCCACATCGGGCTCGCCGAGGCGATCGGCGTCGAGGGCGAACTCGACCCGCTGCTGTACTTCCGCGGCGGCTACCGGAACCTCGCCAGATGATCCGACCGTCGCCGAGAGTCGCGACGCTCGCCGTCCTCCTCGCGCTCGGGATCGCGGCCGGATGCACGAAGGCCGGGGAAGGCGGGAAGAAGGACGGTGCCTTCCGCGTGGCACTCCTCACGCCCGGCCCGGTCAGCGACGGCGGCTGGAACGCGAGCGCGTACGAAGGGCTCCTGCGGATCGCGAAGGAACTCGGCGCCGAGACGAGCAACGTGCAGACGACGAGCCCCGCCGAGTTCGAGCAGACCTTCCGCGACTATGCCCGCCAGGGCTACGACCTCGTGATCGGCCACGGCTTCGAGTACCAGGACGCGGCCCTGAAGGTCGGGGCCCAATACCCGGAAACGGCCTTCCTCGTCAGCTCGGGCGGCGTGTCGGCGAAGAACGTCGCTTCGCTCGAGTTCGAACTCGACGAGGCGACCTACCTGGCCGGCCTCGTCGCGGCCTCGATGTCGAAGACCGGCAAGGCCGGCTGCGTCGGCGGCATCCAGCTGCCGGTCATCAAGACGACCTTCGACGGGTTCGAGGCCGGCGCCCGCTCGGTTCGCCCGGACTTCAAGGTTTCGACCGTCTACGTCGGCAGCTTCGAGGACGTCGCGGGCGCCAAGGCCGCGACCGACGCTCTGATCGCGCAGGGCGCGGACTTCATCCTGCACAACGCGGATGCGGCCGGGATCGGCGTCTTCCAGTCGGCGAAGGCCGGCGGAGCGCTCGCCTTCGGCACGAACAAGGACCAGGCGCCGGTCGCGCCGGACACGGTGCTGGCGAGCGCGGTGATCGACATGCCGAAGGCCTTCGTGCAGGTCGCGCGCGAGGTGAAGGAGAAGACCTTCGCCGGACGCGTCGTGAAGGAGGGCTTCGCGACGGGCTGCGTCGACTTCACCTGGAACCCCGCGCTGCTCTCGCGCGTGCCCGCCGACCTCCGCGCGAAGGTGGACGACGCGCGCGCGAAGATCGCCTCGGGCGCGCTGAAGGTCCATCCGTGAGTTCGGCGGACCGGCTCGCCGTCGTCGTCCTCGCGGCCGGCCAGGGCACCCGCATGCGCTCCGCGCGCGCGAAGGTGCTCCACGAGATCGCGGGACGGCCGCTGCTGCTCCACGTCCTCCACGCGACGGCTCCGCTCGGGGCCGACCGCACGGTGGTCGTGGTCGGTCACCAGGCCGACACGGTGCGGGCCGCCTGCGAGGGGCGCTCCGTCGTCTTCGCGCTGCAGGAACAGCAGCGCGGGACCGGCCACGCGGTCGCGATCGCGGCCGAGGCCGCGCTGCGCGACTTCTCGGGCGACGTCCTGATCCTCTACGGGGACGTGCCGCTCCTGCGCGAGGCCACCCTCGCGCGGCTCGTCGCGGAGCACCGCTCCCGCGCCGCCACGCTCACGATGCTCACGACCGTCGTCGAGGACCCCCACGGTTACGGCCGCATCGTGCGGGACCCGGCGGGCGCACTCTCCAGGATCGTCGAGCAGCGCGACGCATCGGAGGCCGAGCGGGCGATCACCGAGGTGAACCCCGGCATCTACTGCGTGAAGCGCGACTTCCTGGTCGACGCGCTCGCCGGGCTCCGGCCGAACAACGCGCAGGGCGAGCTCTACCTGACCGACGTGGTCGCCGCGGCCGTCGCCCGTGGGCTCCCGGTCGCGACCGAGCCGGTCGATCCCGACGAGGTCGCGGGCATCAACTCGCGGGTCGATCTCGCCGCGGTCGAGGCGACCCTGCGACGCGAGATCGTCCGCCGTCACATGGACGCGGGCGTCACCTTCCTCGATCCGCAGACGGCCTTCGTCGAGGCCGACGTCGAGATCGGCGCGGACACGACGATCGGGCCGGTCGTGCGCCTGCGCGGCCGCACCCGCATCGGACGCGACTGCACGATCGAGGGCAACGCCTTCCTCCACGACGCGACGATCGGCGACGGCGTCCACCTGAAGCCGATGGTGGTGATCGCCGAGTCGCGGGTCGACGCCGGCTCGATCCTCGGTCCCTTCTGCCAGTTGCGCCCGGGATCGCACCTCCACGAGGGCGTTCACGTCGGCAACTTCGTCGAGGTGAAGAAGTCGGAGCTCGGCGCCGGCACGAAGGCGAACCACCTCGCCTACCTGGGCGACGCGACGATCGGCCGCGACACGAACGTCGGGGCCGGCACGATCACCTGCAACTACGACGGCTTCGAGAAG
>JAGWVP010000147.1 GCA_018970825.1 bacterium
CGCCCGCGCTCCTCGCCGTCGTCGCCGCGGGCGCACACCGCGTCGCTCGTGCGGCTCCGTCCGCCGTCGCTCGAGAGGCCTCCTCCCGCGCGGCGCACGATGCGACGGAC
Organism: bacterium; assembly: GCA_018970825.1. Lineage (GTDB taxonomy): Bacteria > Desulfobacterota > Binatia > UBA12015 > UBA12015 > REEB422. The sequence goes on from JAGWVP010000147.1 coordinate 111, forward strand.
GGGCTTCCCCGCGCCACGGTGTCTCCCGCAACCGAACCCGGGCTGGTCGGTCCGGCGGCGGCGAGACCCGCTCCCGTGCTCGCCGCGGTCGTCGAGGCCTGGGAGACGATGAAGGCGACCCGCTACGACCATCGCGAGAAGGTGGACCGGGCCGCGGGGACCTGGTTCTTCGACTGCGTCGGTGCGACGAGCGCGTTCCTGCGCATCGCCGCGCCGCGCGCGCACGCCGAACTCGTCGCGTCCGAGGGCGTGCGTCGGGGCTTCGTCCCGAGCCCGCGGAAGTACGCGCACTTCCTGCGCTCGCTCCCCGCCCGTGGATCCTCCACCTGGGTCCGCGTCGAGACCCCGGCGGAGATCCGGGGCGGCGACGTCGTGCTGGTCCCGCCGCCCGCCTCGCCGCCCGCGAGCGGTCGACGGGCGCCCGGTCACGCGATGATCGCAGCCGGTCCCGCCGAGCGACTCCGCGACGGCTCCTACGCCCTCCTCGTCTACGACTCGACCGCGACCCCGCACGGCGATGCCGACACCCGGCGGACCGACCCGCGCAACCTGCCGCTCCCCGGGTCGCGCCCGCCGCGCCCGAGCGGGCTCGGCCGCGGGACCGTGCGGCTCTCCCCCAGGCCCGACGGGCGAGGCTGGTACCTGCGCTGGTCGGTCGGGAGCCGCAAGCGGGACGGCGGGGCCGTGCTGGTCGGGCGGGCGCTCTCATGAGCCGTCGAGTCGCGGCGCGGGCGCCGTCCTTCCCGTCGCGCTAGGGAGGGCGCCGGGGCGCGATGCCGGACTCGAACGAATCCCCGATCCTCGTCGTGGGCGCGGGCCCCGTCGGGCTGACGGCCGCGTGGGCGCTCGCGCGCCACGGCGCTCGAGTCCGGCTGATCGACCGGGCTCACGATCGCTGCGACACCTCCCGTGCCCTCGTGTTGTGGAGCCGCACGCTCGAGGTGCTCGACGCACTCGACGATCGGGGCGGGGCGGCGCCTTTCCTCGCCGCCGGACACCGCGTGAACGGGGTGACGATCCGAACGCAGGGTCACGCCGAAGACCTCGCTCGCATCGAGTTCGACCGCATCGAGAGCCGGTTCCGGTTCGCGACGATCCTCCCGCAGTCGGAGGTCGAGCGACTGCTGCAGGAGAGCGTGGCCTCCCACGGCGTCGTCGTGGAGCGCGGGGTCGAGCTTCTCGGTCTCGACGCGCGCGACGACGGCGTCGAGGTCCGCCTCCGCCTCCCGGGGGGTGACGAGGAGACCGTGGTCACCCCCTGGCTCGTCGCCTGCGACGGCGCGCACAGCCCGGTGCGACACGGCCTCGCCATGTCGTTCCCCGGCGAGTCCGAGCGCAACGACTGGTGGCTCGCCGACGTCGACGTCGAGGGCACGCTCGAGCCCGACCGGGCGACCCTCTGCCTGCACCCGGCGGGTTTCCTCGGCCTCTTCCCGATCGCACCGCCGCTGTTCCGGGTGGTCGCGGCGCTCGGCCCCTCGGAGGACGAGGGCGAGGTCGAGGACCCGCGCATCGACGAGGTCCGACTCGTCGTGGCCGAGCGTGCGGGCGAGGGGCTGCGGGTCTCGGATCCGCGGTGGATCTCGGGCTTCCGCGTCCAGGAGCGGCTCGTGGAGACCTACCGTCCCGCGCGACGCGTCTTTCTCGCCGGCGACGCGGCGCACGTGCATGGTCCCGCGGGAGGCCAGGGCATGAACACCGGCATGCAGGATGCCTGCAACCTCGCGTGGAAGCTCGCGCTCGTCGCGCGCGGGCGGGGACACGAGGAACCGCTTCTGTCGAGTTACGACGTCGAGCGGCGCCCGGTCGGTGCGGAGGCCATCGAGCACTCGGGCGTCCTCGAGCGCATGGCGAATCTTCCCGGCGCGTTCGGCCGGACCATCCGCGACCAGGTCGTCTCGATCGTGGGAGGACTCGCACCCATCCAGTCCCGTGCCGTCGAGGTCCTGGCGGGCACGGGCATCTCCTACCCGCAGAGTCCTCTCTCGGGAGAGCACCGGGGAGCGATGGCCTGGGTCATGGGAGGACTCGAAAGCGGAGCGCGCCTTCCGGACGCGACGCTGGTCGACCTCGGGTCCGAGACCGGGACCGATCCGGGGGAACGCCTGCAGCTCCTCGACCTGTTTCGGACCGGCCGGGCCCTGCTGTTCCTGTTCGCGGCCGAACTCCCCGGCGAGGACGTGGTCACCCACCTCGACGCGATCGCGGCATCGATTCGAGCGCGGCACGGCGACGCGGTCGAGTCCTTTCTCGTCGCACCGAGCCCGCTCGACGACTCGGCACCGGCGACGCTGCGGAACTCCGCTCCCGGGGCGCCGCGGCGCCTCGGCGATCCCTCGGGCCTGCTGCACCTGGCGGTGGGTGCCGGCGCGCCGACGATCCTCCTCGCGCGACCCGACGGCCACCTCGGATTCCGCGCGCAGCCGGCCGACGGCGGTCCGCTCGCGGAATACCTCGATCGCCTGCTGACCGACGCGGGCGTGGGCTAGTCGCGGCCGGGAAGCCGGCGCGTCGCGACGTGGCTGCGGAGCCCCCGGCGATCGACCAGGCTCACCCGCAGCGAGCGCACGTCCTCGGGCAGGTCCCTCACCGACAGCGTCATCGCGCCGAGGCGAGCGCCGTAGGCCGCGGCGGTGACTTCGACCGCGGTCGGAAGGGCCCCGGGCGTGTCCGGCAGGAGTTCGACCGAGACGAGGTCCGCGCCGAGGTCTGCGAACTCGATCTTGAGCGCCCACCGCGACGGGCCGCGCGGCCGGATCTCGGCCGCGAGCAGCTGGGGCTCGCCCGCCGCGAGGGAAGGGTCCTGCACGGGAGGCGTCGTCGTCTCGCCGAGCGGCAACGAGGTGCCCATGCGGGCGGTCCCGTCGGTCGCGGCGTGGAAGAAGACCCCGAAGGCGTGCCGGATGCGCTCCACCTTGGCGACGTCCGCCGGGTCGACCTCGGCATCGGCAGGAACCACGATCGCGAAGGCCGTGCGGAAGCTGCGCGGCGCCTCGCCGAAACGCGGCAGCCGCTCGCCGGTCGCCCGAACGACGTCGTCGACCGTGACCTTGCGCTCGCGACCGCGGAAACTCACCCCGGCCTCCGGCCGGCTCGAGGCGTCGAACGGTCGCCCGGAGGCGGAGAGCGCGGGCTCGAATCCCGACGCATCCTCGACGATCCGCGTCGGCGGTACCCGCTCCGGCGGGAGAAGCCCCATCAGGTAGAGATCGAGCGGCCCGAACCCGCCGAGGGCGGCACCGGTGGTGAAGACGCCGTCTTCGCCGGGCAGCAGCCGGTTGCCGCCGACCAGCGAGCCGCCGCTGTCGAGAAAGAAGCTCCAGTGCCCGTCGCCCCCGAGAGGTCCCTCGGGGGTCGTCGCCTCCGCGAGCCAGCGGTGTCCGACCTCGTGCGCGAGCACGGCCAGCGTCGACGGCGCGTAGTCGTAGAACGGGTGCCTCGGCGGTCGCGACGGGTCGTCGTCCCAGAAACCGAGGTCGTTCATGACGACCACGTGCTCGAGATTGTGCGCGCCGAAGACGGTGCCGTGGTCGAAGAGCGGCAGGCCGAGTCCGCGGTCGAGGTTCTTCACCGCGATGCCGTGCACGGGCGACGGGCCGTCCACCTCGCGGTCGGTGAAGGCGGCGAGGAACTGGACCCGGTCGGGAACGGACGCGAACGCGGCCCGCGAGAGCGCGACCTCGTCGAGCCCGGGCAGGTCCCGGTACCACGCGAGGAGCGCCTCTCCCGCGCGTCCGCGCTGCTGGATCGAGAAGTCCGAGACCGAGGTGGACACGGCCTCGCGACCGGGGGTGACACCGACGAGTCCCCAGGAGGTCGCCATCTCCGCGTACTCGAGGTCGATGCGACCGTCGCGGTGGAGGACGATGCGGAAGGTGTTGGGCTCGCCCGCGGGCCGGACCGAGGGCACGCCCACCCACGACACGGCGACCGCGTCCTCGCGGTCCTCGACCCAGACGCCTGCACCCTCGGCTGCACGCGAGGGCCGCAGTTCGTTCCACAGGGCGGCGACGGCCGGAGGACCGGACGCGAGCGACCGCAGCAGGTCGCCGGAGGCCGCGGCCCGCGGGCGCTGCTGGTCGGAGGGTGGCGCGCCGGCGAAGATCGCACCGCCGGGGTGGACGAAGATCCGCCGGTGCAGGGATCCGAACAGGGGCACCGGTGCCGCGAGATCGATCGCGACCGACGACCCGCCGTCGAAGGAGAGCCAACGTCCGGTCCGCCATGCCGCCGCGGCCCGCGTCGGAGGAGTCGACATCGGGGCGAGTTGCGTCGCGTAGCCGCCGCGCATCGCCGGGACGAATCGAAGCCGGGAGCCGGCGAGGGGAAGCGGATCGGGCGGCGTCAGGATCGAGCCGTCGTCGTGGACGACGAGCACGTCGCCCGCCCTCTCGACGCGAGCGGCGGCTCGTGCGGGTTCGGCGCCGAGAGCGACCGTCGCGAGCAGGAGACACGCGAGGAGCGCCGAGCGCGCGACGCGACTCCGGACGCCGGGACGCATCCCGGCGAGCCTCGGCGGCCCGATCGCACGGCGATTCACCACGTGTCCATCCTTCCGTACCTGCCGGTCCCGCGCGACCCGGATTCGCCCTCGCCGGGAACGGGGCAACGCGATGCGTCACGGGCCCGGTTCGTTGCCTCGTCCTCATGGACGCAGGTGCGTCGCCGCTCCTTCAACCCGGCCCGGCTTCGGGAGTCGCGGCGACCGGCCTCGGACTCCGGGCGACCGCGTAGATTTCGGAGGAGCCCCTGCGGGTCGACGGCGGGCGACGCGTCCGCACGGCTCCGAAGGCGCCACGAAGGCGCCGGACGAGACCCTCGTACTCGGAGTCCATGAAGAGCTTCACGAGCAGGGCCCCGTCGGGCGCGAGCCAGGCGAGGGCCGCGTCGATCGCGAGCTCGACCAGCAGCGCGTGACGCGCCTCGTCCGCGGCAGCGATCCCCGAGAGCTTCGGGGCGAGATCGGAAATCACGAGGTCCGCGGAACCACCGAGGGCCTCCCGGACTCGCGACCGGACCTCCGGTTCGCACACGTCGCCCGTGAGCAGCGTCACCTGGGATGGTCCGAGGTCGTCGGTGGGCACGAGATCGACCCCGACGACGCGTCCGGAGCGACCGACCTTCCCCGCCGCGACCTGCGTCCACGCTCCAGGCCAGCAGCCGAGATCGACGACGCGCTGCCCGGGGCGGAGCAGGCCGAAGAGCTCGTCGAGTTCGAGGAGCTTGTAGGCCGCACGCGACCGGTAGCCCTCTTCCTTCGCGCGCTTCCAGGCCGCGTCCTTGCGATCGTAGGCCGCCAACGTGCCGGTCGTAGCAATCCGCACGCGCGCGCGCCGCGCCTTCCCTTTTCCGCCGCGACCGCTAGATTCCGCGCTCCGGTGATCGATCTCGACGTCCTGAACCCGCCGCAGCGCGAAGCCGTCACGCACACCGGCAGCCCGCTTCTCGTGCTCGCCGGCGCGGGCAGCGGCAAGACCCGCGTGCTCACCTACCGGATCGCCCACCTGGTCCTCCACCTCGGCGTGCGTCCCGCGGAAATCCTCGCGGTCACCTTCACGAACAAGGCCGCGCGCGAGATGCGCGAGCGTCTCGAGGGCCTGCTGGGCGCGCGCGCGCACGAACTCACCGTCGGGACCTTCCACGCGGTGTGCGCCCGCTGGCTCCGTCGCGAGGCACCGCGCATCGGCCTTCCTTCGTCGTTCGCGATCTACGACGACTCCGACTCGCTCTCGCTGTGCAAGCGGGCGCTCGCCGACCTCGACGTGAGCGAGGAGGCGGTGCCGCCGCAGGCCCTGCGCGCCTTTCTCGACCGTCGCAAGAACGCGGCCGACGCCCTCGACGCGGGATCCGACCCGCGCAACGACCCGATGGTACGCGCGGCCCTGCGATACGAGGAACTGCTCGCCCGCGCGGGCGCGACCGACTTCGGCGGCCTGATCCTCGGCATGGTCCGCGTCCTCTCGTCCGACGACGAGGTCCGGGACCGGTACCGTGCACGCTACCGGCACGTGCTCGTCGACGAGTACCAGGACATCAACCGCGCACAGTACGTCCTGCTGCAGCGCCTCGCCGCGCGGTCGCCGAACCTTGCCGTCGTCGGGGACGACGACCAGTCGATCTACGGCTTCCGCGGCGCCACCGTGAAGGCGATCCTCGACTTCGAGCGCGACCATCCCGAGGCGCGCGTGGTCAGGCTCGAGCAGAACTACCGCTCCACCGGGAACATCCTCGGCGCCGCGGGCGCGGTCATCCAGCGCAACGCCGGTCGCCACGGCAAACGCCTCTGGACCGACCGCGGCGAGGGCGAGAAGGTCGTGGTGGCGACCCTGCCGGACGACCGCTCCGAGGCGCACTACGTCGGGGGCGAGGTGACGGCCGCGCTCGCGCGCGGGCGCGACCTCTCCGAGATCGCGATCTGCTACCGGACGAACGCCCAGTCGCGCGTGCTCGAGGAGGAACTGGTCCGGCGCGGTTACGCCTACGTGCTGGTCGGCGGCACCCGGTTCTACGACCGCAAGGAGGTGAAGGACGCGCTCGCCTACCTGCGGGTGATGGTGAACCCGTCGGACGACGTGAGCCTCGTGCGCATCGTCAACGTCCCGACGCGCGGGATCGGCGCGACGACCGTCGCCGCGCTCGCCGCAGCGGCTCGCGAGCGGGGGGGCCCGATCTCGTCGGTGCTCGACGCGATCGTCGCCGGCGAGAGCGTCCCCGGCGTCGCCTCCGCGAGTCGCGGCCGCGTCCAGGCCTTCTGGGAGACGATCGGCCGGCTGCGCTCGGGTCTCGGTGCCTGCTCGCTCGAGGAGACGGTCGACCGGATGCTCCAGGAGAGCGGTCTCGTCGCGCGGCTCCGGGCCGAGGGCACCGAGGAGGCGGAGACGCGCGCCGACAACCTCGACGAGCTCGTCTCGGCCGCGCGCGAGCTCGACTCGCTCGAGGGTGCGCCGGTCGGCGGCCTCGCGGTCGAAGCCTTCCTCGAGCGCGCAGCGCTGGTCTCCGACCTCGACGCCTCCGACGGGCGCCGCTCGGCCGTGACGATGCTCACTCTCCACAACTCGAAAGGCCTCGAATTCCCGGTCGTGGTCCTGACGGGGATGGAAGAGGGGCTCTTCCCGCACAAGCGGGCGATCGACGACGGCGACGTCGAGGAGGAGCGCCGGCTCTGCTACGTCGGCATGACGCGCGCGCGGGAGCGCCTCGTGCTCACGCGGGCTCGGCACCGCGTGCTCTTCGGCGTCTCGCAGCAGAACCCGCCGTCGCGATTCCTGCGCGAGATCGACGCGGACTTCGTCGAGATGCTCGGCGGCGCCTTGTCCGGCGACCGCGGATGGTCCGGCGGCGGGCGCACGGCCGCGGGAGGAGTGCGCGAGTCCTTCCCGTGG
>JAGWVP010000148.1 GCA_018970825.1 bacterium
GCCCGCGGTGATCCCGGTCAGGGAACCGAGAGGTTCGTGTAGACCGTCAGGAACTTGTCGAGCTTCGCCACGCCGACGCCGCTCAGGTTGAAGCCGAGGAAGGCGGGCAGCGGGATGGCGGGCAGGGCGTCCGACGTGAGCAGAGGGACCAGGGAGGCGACCAGCCCGGGCAGTTGCTGGGTCTCGAAGGCCACCTGGTCGACACCGATTCCGTTCTTCAGGAGGTTCACGGTCACGTTCGAGGCGTCGACGCCGCCGAGCGTGATCGCGAGGGCCCCGTTGGCGAACCCGAAGCTCGCACCGAGGCGAGCGTCGAAGGCGCCCTCGATGAGGACCTTCTCGCTACCGTCGTTCTGCACGATGCGCACGATGATGTTGGAGATGCGGAGCTCCGTCGTCTCGCCGTTCAGGCCGACGTCGCCCGTGACGATCGGAGCGATCGTCGGGACCACCTCGAGGCGGACCGGCGTCGCGCCCGGGAGCTTCTGGAACTCGGGGAAGAGCGCCCCGATGGTGGCCGCGGTGAGCGGCTCCGCGCCGCTGCCGAAGTCGAAGGCCGAGAAGCTCAGGTTGAGCAGGCCGCACTCGACCTGGGTCTTGAGCAGCTGGTTGAAGGCCGTGGCCGAGAGGCCGAAGCCGAGGTTGTAGGGAGTACCGCCCGGCGTGTTCCCCGAGAAGGTCGGGTAGGCCTCGGTGAACGAGAGCGTCCTCGAGAACTTGGGCGCACCCGGCGGGTAGACGCACTGCCCGGTGCCCGTCCCGTTCGACGACACGATCCGCGCGTTCGACTTGAAGGTGAAGCCCGCGCTGTCGACGATCACGGCCGTGAACGGGGCCTTGAAGGAGACGCCGAGCGCATCGCCGAGCGTGGTCGCGATCGTGAGACCCGCGAGCGCGGTCTCGATCGCGTCGGCGACCGGTGCGTCGGCGGGGCCGCCGCCGTCGGGGTCCTTGAGGAAGTCGACCAGGGCTCCCTGCACCGTGTCGCGCAGGTTGCCGGCGAAGAACTGGACGATGTTGCAGCCGGCGCTGCCGTCGTTGTTCTGGCTGTAGCCGTTGAGCGCGACCCGGGGCGAGCCGATCAGGTTCACGTCGAGGTACTCGTTGGCCTGCGCCGCGTCGGGGGCGAGCGAGTAGTCGCCGTCGACGTGCAGGTCGGTCGAGTTGAAGCCGATGCGTCCGCAATCGACCGTGCTGTCGATGCGGACGTTCGCGTTCACGCCGTAGAGGGTCAGGTAGGCGATCGCGTAGCCGTTCTGCGCATCGAGGTTGACCGCGAAGCTGCTGAACGACGGCGGCGGGTTGGTGACGTATGCGGACGCTCGGATGAGGCAACCTGCGAACGTGTTCTGCACGCACACGTTGTCGATGACCTTGCTCCCGACCGGCAGAAGCGCTGCCAGGTCGAGGCCGGCGCCGAGCAGGTTCACGATCGCCGGCTCGATCTTGTCGAGGCCCGAGTCGTTCACCCGCAGTGCGATCGTGTTCGACGAGTAGTCCGCGTCGGCGATCGAGTTGCCGCGGATCAGGACCGTGCGGCCGTAGGCCTTCCAGCCCGTGCGCCACTTGTCGTTCAGCTGGACGCGGATCGGGTTGAAGATCTTGGCCGCGTCGAGCGCGACGGTGGTGGTGAAGGTGCCGTTCGCGGCGACGGGGACGATCACGCCGTTGATGTCGAGGTTCGACCGCTCCGCGGTCAGGTTCGTCACGTGGCCGGTCACGGTCGTCGAGCTGTTGGTCGTGAAGAGGCCGTTCGCCGGCGAATCGATGACCACCGAGTACTGCAGCTCGCAACGGCTGGGCTCGCGGTTGGGCTCGCAGTACCAGCCGGTCTCGATCGCGAACGTCTTGCTGCAGCCGTCGTCGTCGCGGGTGTTGCCGTCGTCGCACTGCTCGCCACCGCGGACCAGGCCGTCGGCGGGGATGGTGGCGCAGGCCGACGGCACGCCGCCGCAGGTCCAGCCGCTCTCCTTCTGGCAGGTGACGGAGCAGCCGTCGCCGCCCACGAGGTTTCCGTCGTCGCAGGTCTCGACGCCGTCGATGAGGCTGTCGCCGCAGCCCGCGATGCGGCAGACGCTCGGCATGCCGGTGCAGACCGCGGATCCCTCCACGGTGCAGGACGACGAGCAGCCGTCACCGCTGTTCTTGTTTCCGTCGTCGCAGGCCTCGGGCGCGTCGACGATGCCCTCGCCGCAGGTCTTGAAGCGGCAGGCGCTCGGCTCGCCGCCGCACAGCGCGTTGGTCTCGATCTGGCAGGTGGCCGAGCAGCCGTCGCCGCCGACCTTGTTGCCGTCGTCGCACTGTTCGGTGAAGCGGATCTTGCCGCTGCCGCAGGCGTCCTTGCAGACGCTCGGCTGGCCGCTGCAGGTGAAGCCGTACTCGATCGTGCCACTCGACGAGCAGCCGTCGCCGTTCGCCGTGTTGCCGTCGTCGCACTGCTCGTTGCCCTTGATCAGGCCGTCGCCGCGGATCGGGGAGCAGGAGGTGCCGGTGCAGGTCCAGCCGGTCTCGACCACGCAGGCCGACGAGCAGCCGTCGCCGTTCGCCGTGTTGGCGTCGTCGCACTGCTCGGTCCCGTCGGTCGCGGCGTCGCCGCAGGACGTGGGCTCGGGGCAGGAGCCGTTCGAGTCGTTGCCGTCGTCGGCGAGGTCGCAGTCCTTGACCGTGCCGTACATGGCGTTCGACAGCGTGCAGATGCGGCACAGTGAGCGGCTCTTCACGCAGTAGCCGGCGCTCACCGGGTCGGTCGCGCCGCAGCCGGGCATCGCGACCGGGACCGAGATCCCGAGCGAGGTGCAGACCGGGATCACCTTGTCGCGGATGGCGGTGCGGCAAGCCTTGTCGATCTTCTGTTTGTCGTCGGGCTGCTCGTTGCCGCCGATGCCGCCGAGGCAGTCCGCGATCGCGCCGACGCTCGTCAGCGTGCCGGCCTTCGAGGCCGCCTTCAGGCAGCCCTCGATTTCCTTCACGCGGGTGTCCTGGCAGCTCGACACCGCCTTGCGGATCGTGTCCTGGCACTTGAGCCCGTTCGCGTCCTTGCGCGTGAGCGCATTCACGTCCTGGCCGAAGATGTCCTTGTAGAGATCGACGCTGTGCTGGAAGGCGAGCGTCGGCGGAGTCGAGAGCGAGGTGAGACCGAACGCCGGCAGGGAGGTGCCGCAGGAAGCCGCCATGTCGGCGAGCATCTTGTCCTGGGCGCTCTTCACCGTCGCGTTCGCGAACGGTGCGGCACAGGGCATCACCTGCGACGTCGTGCCCTTCGCGAAGGAGACGGCGCAGCCGGCGATCGCCTTGGTTTCCGCGAGCAGTACCTTCTGCGCACCGTCGGTGACCTTGGAGATGCACCCGTACTGGGCCGACGCTTCGCGCGGCGACCACGCCGAGAGCATGCAGGCCGCGGCGGCGACGAAGAAGAGTCCCTTCTGGATTCGCATCACGTTTCCCCCATCTTGCGCGAAAGGATAGGACCGAGTTGCTGCCCGATCGGTCGGCCGACCTAATCCCACGAGGGACTAGGGGACTTCAAGCCCAAATCCTACGGGTGCCACCGATTTTTCCGGGGGTCGGTTCGCGAGGTCCGGCCGGGCCGGGGGAGGCGTCGAGGTCGAGGGCCCGAAACGTCGAGAGCCCCGGTGGTCTTGCCACCGGGGCTCCGTCGACCGCCACGCGCGCATGCGCCGTCGGGTGGAATGGCTCCCCGGGCCGGACTCGAACCAGCGACCAATCGGTTAACAGCCGATCGCTCTACCAACTGAGCTACCGGGGATCGGTCGGGCTCGGTACCACCCGGGATTCGCGCGCGCAATTCTCGGGCCCCCCGCGGGCGCTCGCGACTCCTCCGTTTGGGAGGCGTCCCGCCGGTGGTGTAGAGAGCCGGCCACCGTGGGGTGGGGTCATTCGCAGCGCCGGGATTCCGTGAGCGCGAGGTCGCATGCGCGGCGGCCGGTCACGGCCGCCGCAATCGTGGCCGTGGGCGTCGTCGCGACCGCGCGGCTCGGCCGGGCCGAGATCGTCGCGACCCCGACGCCGCTTCCACAGCGTCCGCTGGCCGCGTCGCTGCACGGGCTGCGGCGGGTCGACGGCATCCTCGCCCTGGCCGTCGATCGCGCGGTCGGGCAGGCGAGGTTCACGGTGCCGCGCACGACTTTCCGCGAGGAAGTGCCGCCGTCGTCCGCGACGCCGGCTCCCGGTGCGCCTGCCGGGATGGACGTCCGCGTCGAGCTGACGGTGCCGCTCGAAGCTCCCGTGGATGCCGCGGGCTCGCCCGTCCCGGTCGACCTCGAGCGCCGCCTCCAGGTCGTCGCCGGCAACTGCGGCGCGGCCCTGCGAGGCGCGCGCGGTGGTCTCGAGGAGCTCGGCGACTTCACCTCGCCGGGCGACGGGCGGGCGGGGCTCCAAGCGCACTCGAATCTGGGCTATGCCCAGTTGCGCGGTCGCAGCCTCCTCGTGGTGCGTCCGGAGGGCGGAGGATTTCCCGACGAGGTCCTGCTCGCTTGCGGCGAGATCGGACCGGAATAGAAGACTCGGCTAACGGCGCCGGCCGCGAGGGGCCGGACGCGAGGAGGGCAGTGATGCGACAGACGACGATCGGATGGACGATGGTGGCGCTCGCCGCCGCGGTGGCAGGATGCTCGACCTCTGCGGTCACGCGGCCCGCCTCGGCGGTCGCGAGCGGGGTCTCGGGCGTGGGCTCGGCGGTCGTGGGCGGAGTCGCGGGCGCGGGCTCGGCGGTCGCGGGCGGGGTCGCGGGCGCGGGCTCGGCGGTCGCGGGCGGAGTCGCAGGCGCTGGCTCGGCGGTCGCCGGCGCTGCGGTCGGGCCGGCCGGGCTGGTCGCGGTCCTCCGCCCGGTGAGTTCGGCGGGCGCCGTCGACACCTCGGTGAGCCTCGGCAAGGTGTCGTTCAAGCAGGGTGCGGGCGGCCAGCTCAACGTTCTCGCGCAGGTGGGCGGCATCTCCTCGATCGCCGGGCAGGAGGCGATGCAGGTCGCCGACGGCCAGGGCGTGTTCTACCCGCACGGCCTGCACGTCCATTCGGGCGGTTCGTGCGCCGCGACGACCCAGGACGGCAAGGTGGTCCCGGCGGGTGCCGCCGGTCCGCACTTCGACCCGGCCTCGACCAATTCGCACAAGGGTCCGCAGGGCGCCGGGCACGCGGGGGACCTGCCGAACATCCGGATCCTGAACGACGGCACCGGCATCATGGAGACCACGACGAACCGCTTCACGCTGGGCGACCTCGTCGGCAAGACGGTCATCCTCCACGCCAACGCCGACAACTACACCGACACTCCGGTGAACGGCGGCAGCGGCGCCCGCATCGCCTGCGGCGTGATCGAGCCCGCCCGCTGACGGCTCGGCCCCGGGGGCTTGCCCCGGGGCGAAACAAAGGCGAAGATCGCGACCGTGTCGGTCGCCCTTCGCCTCGAGGAACTGCTCGCCCGCCTGCCCGGCACGGTCCGCCGCGGTCATGCACCGCCGGTCCGTGCCGGGCGGGACGAGTGCCTGCCCACGGGCCTCGGGCCCCTCGACGAGGCGCTCGACGGGGGCATCCCTCGGGCCTGCCTGAGCGAGGTGCAGGGATCGGGTTCGTCCGGAATCACCAGTCTCGCCCTGCGCATCGCGGCGGGCGCGGTCGCCCGGGGCGAGTGGGTGGCCTGGGTCGACGCCGCGGACGCCTTCGACCCCGGAGGCTCCCTCGCGGCGGGCCTCGACCCGGAGTCGTTGCTCTGGGTGCGTCCGCCCGACCTGCGCGTCGCCCTCGCCGCCGCCGAGCAACTGCTCGTGCTGGGCGGCTTCGCGCTGGTCGTGCTCGACGTCTCGCCGCCCGTCGCGAGCCCGGCCGGGCCAGGTTCGTCCGGACGTTCCCCCGCGGCTTCGTCCGGCGGTCGCCGGACCCGCGCGCGGGAGGACGCCCGACTGCTCGCGACCGGCCATCCCTGGACGAGGCTCGCGCGCGCGTCCTCGCGTGCGCGCACCGCGCTGCTCGCGCTGCGGCGCGACGGCGGGTCGTCGAGCGCGGCCTCGCTTCGCCTCGAGATGCGTCCGGCCGAGATCCTGTGGGACCGCCGCGGTGGTGCGCCCGCGATCCTCGAGGGGCTGCGCGCGCGGGTCCTCGTCCGACGTCGCCGCGGGTCGCGCATGCCCGAGGGCGAGATCACGCTTCGCCTCTGACCCATGCCGCGCATCGCCTGCCTCGTCGTCCCCCGCTTCGCGGTCGCGGCACTGCACCGTGCCGAGCCCGAGTTGCGCGGCTGCCCGATCGCCGTCTGCGAGGCGACGCCCGGGGCGCGCGAAGCCTCCGAGCGCGTGCGACCGCACGCGCGGGTGATCGAGGTCTCCCCGGAGGCCGAGCGTCGCGGCGTGGTCGTCGGGGCGAGCGTCGCGCAGGCGCTCGGCGCGTCGAGCGATCTCGTCGTGCGCCCGCTCGACCCGGTCTCGCTCGCCGCGGCGCGCGCGGCCCTCCTCGAAGTCGGAGCCTCGATCTCGCCGCGCGTCGAGATCGAGGGCGGCCTTTCGTCCGCGGATGCGTGGGCGCCGCTCGAAGCGCCCTCCGCGCGCGGCGTGCTTTACCTCGACGTGGACGGCCTCGATCGGCTGCACGGGTCGGACGAGGGCCTCCTCTCGGCCCTGCTGCACCGCGTGGTCGCGATCGGCCTCGGCGGTGGTGCCGCGATCGCCGATCGCCGCGCGACCGCGCGGATCGCGGCGGGGCTCGCCGCCCGTCGCGGCGAGGCGATCGTCGTGCCGCCGGGCGGCGACGCGGCCTGGCTCGCTCCCCGGTCGATCGGCGTGCTGGCGGTCGCCGCCGACGGGGAGCCCGCCCGTCCCGTGCGCCGACGGACCCGGGGCACGGCCGCGGCCGTCCCCGGCCCGGGCGCGCGCGCCGAGATCGAGCGCCTGGGGTTGCGTCGCGTGGCCGAACTCGCGGCGCTCGACGCATCGAGCGTCGCGACGCGCTTCGGGGCCGCGGGAGCCCGGTTGTGGCGCATCGCGCGCGGCCTCGACGACGAGCCGCTCGTACCCGTCCCGCCGCCGGTCGAGATCGTCGAGGGTGCTTCTCTCGAGTACGGCGAGACCTCTCTCGAGGCGCTCATGTTCGTGGTGCGCGGCCTGGTCGACCGGCTCGCGGGCCGCCTGCGCGTGCAGGCGCTCGCCTGTCGCGGGCTCGTGCTCGCGCTGCGCCTCGCCGACGGCTCGCGCGTCGAGCGCGAGGTCGGCGTACTCGCGCCGACGCGCGACGTGAAGAGCCTCGCACGGCTCGTGCGCGCGGAACTCGAGTCCGACCCGCCCCAGGCGGCGATCGAGGCGGTGAGCCTCGCCGCCGTTCCCGATCGCGCGCGCCCCGACCAGATGGACCTCTTCCGCCCGGCCGGACCGCCGCCCGCGCGGCTCGCCACCACGCTCGCCCGCGTGGCCGCCCTCTGCGGCCCGGGGCGGGTCGGGCGACCGGTGCCGG
>JAGWVP010000149.1 GCA_018970825.1 bacterium
CACGCCGGCGGAGAACGGCCGGTGCGCGGGAAGTCCCGAGGAGTGCTCCAGCAGGTGCCGCACGAGCACGCCCGCCCGGTCGCGGCTCTCGAAGCCCGGCACCCAGCGCGCGACCGGGTGGTCGAGTGCGAGCCGCCCCTCGTGCACCAGCGAGAACGCGGCGAGCGTGGTCGCGAGCGGCTTCGTGAGCGAGGAGAGATCGAAGGTCACGCCCGGGTGCATCGGCGCGCGAACCGGCTCGAGCGACCGCCAGCCGGCCGCGTGCTCGAAGACGACTTCGCCCGCGACGCTCGCCCGCAGCACCGCGCCCGGGAAGTCGCCGCGCGCGACCGCCTCGTCGAGGGCACGCTCGACCGCGCCGAAGCCCGCGCCCATCGTCAGGCGACCAGCGGCTCGACGCCGTCGAGCCTCGCGGAGGGACCGACCGCCGTCTCGCCGAGGCGCTCGACGGACAGCCGCACGCGCACGCCGAGCGGCACCGCGAAATTGGCGTGGCCGTGGCCGCACTCCGCGCCGAAGGCCATCGGGACGTCGAGGTCGCCCAGGCAGTCGGCGATGGTCGTTCGAATCTCCTCCGGGTCCCCGCAGTCGGCCATCACGCCGAAGACGATGCCGCGTATGCCGTCGAGCATGCCCGACTGCCGCATCTGCACGAGCATCCGGTCGATGCGCCGCTGCGGGCGCTCGCCCACGTCTTCGAGCAGCGCGATCGATCCGGCGAAGCGCGGCGCGTACGGCGTGCCGGCGAGCGAGGCGAGCACGGCCATGCAACCGCCGCGCAGCGGCGCCTCGACCTCGCCGGTCGCGATCCCGAACGGCACCGGGATCGACCAGCTCGCGTCTCCGCCCGCGATCGCGAGCAGGTGGTCGAGCGCACCGCAGTCGGCCTGGCGCTGCAGGTCGCTCGCGACCATCGGGCCGTGGAGTGCCGCGACTCCCGCGCCGTCGACCAGGCGCGCCAGCAGGGCGGTCGCGTCGCTGTAGCCGATCACGAGCTTCGCGTGCGCGCGCAGCCATCGCGGGTCGAGCGAGGGCAGGATCCGCACCATTCCGTAGCCGCCTCGCGCGCACCAAACCGCTCGCACGGACTCCTCGGCGAGGGCCGCGAGCAGGTCGTCGCGGCGCTCTTCGTCGCTCGCGGCGAAGTAGCGATACGGCGTCCGCAGGGGGGCTGAGACCGCGTCGTAGCCCCGCGCGCGGAGCAGCGAGAGTCCGGCGTCGATCTGCTCGGGGTCGATCAGGCCGGAGGCGGCGACCACGGCGATGCGGTCGCCGGGGCGAAGGGGCGCCGGGCGCACGAGACGCTTCTCGGACCCGCCGCTGCCGCTCACGCCGATCCCGTCCGCGCCACGATCCCCCCAACGCCGCCCTAGATTGCCCATCCGGGCCGGGCGGCAACCCCCGATGCCACACGGGCTTTTCCCAATCATTCGAGGCAGTCAATCCCGACGCGGCGATTCTGTTTTCCGGGTCAGATCTCGGAGACCTTGAGCGAGAGGCATGGTCTGGTCTCCAATGCCCCAGCAATGAGCCCGGCGGGGACCCTCCCACCGCCCATCGGAGGCCTATATGGCTGGCACCGGCTTGAGAGTCGTCCACACCGCGCGAACCACGAACTCGCAGGGGCACGAACGCCTGCTCGATCTCTGCGTGGGGGACATCACCCTCGCGGAGTCTCCGATCGATCTCATCTGCGTCTCTGCATTTCGTGGCGATTACTCTCCAACCGATACCTCGGTAATCGGGGCACTGCTCAAAAGGGGCATCGACGTCGCAAATCTGAAAAAGGGAAGCGAGTACATGCGGTTGCCGCAGGCCGACACCGCTAGGTGCTGGATTTCGCCGCTCACAGATCGCGAGTTCCGGCGGGTGCTCTGCTTCGAGTGCACGGGACAGGCCGCCCCCTCGGTTGGTGAGGTGTTTCGTGCCATCACCGAGCACGTGCTGGCGGAGCGCACTCTGGCCGAACCGGCAACGGAGACGCCCCTCGATTGCGTTCGAATGCCCTTGTTCGGCACCGGAGACGGGGGTGGGGATCTCCACGAGATGCTCGGGGAGACCCTACGTCAGGGGTACATCCACCTGCGGGGTGGGTTGCCCGTGCATCGGCTGCAAATCGTCCTCAACGAACTCAGCCCACAGTTGTACGAACTGCTCGTTCTCGGCGGACTGAAGTTCGGAGAACTGGATCGGGAGATCAGCTGGAAGACCCTCAAAGACCCGTACGATCTCTTCATCAGCTACCGCCACAGTGAAAAGGCGCGGGTCGATGCGTTGGTGAAAGCTCTCGAGCGAGAGCGGCCAAACCTTACGAGTTTCATCGACAGGAAGCAGCTCAGCGTCGGATCCTTCTGGAAGGTGGAATTAATGGAGGGGCTGGCAAACTCTCGGGCTGCCCTTTGCATCATCACCGACGACTACCCCGCGTCGGCAGAATGCGTGGACGAATTTCATGCATCGATGACACGCAACATCGTTCGGCGGGACCCCCCGTTCCTCCTTCCGGTGTTTTGGCTCACGAAGCGAAAACTCGCTGACCTCCCCACGAGCATGAGGAGGGTCCAGGGGATCGATGTCCGGGGTGAAGATCCCGAGTTGGGCAAGATCGCCCGAAGCGTGCTGGACAAGCTGCCGCCGAGATGACCCGTCTTCTCGGACGCAAACCCTGAACTTCCCGCCGCTTCCTCGCCCCCGCACCCCCTCACGGCCGGTGCTTGCGCGTCTCCTGCTCGTAGTACTGCCGGTAGAGCACGTCGTACTCGCTGCTGCCGGGGACCACGCGGCGCTGCAGCGACGCGATCCTCCGCCGCACCGCCTCGTCGATCTTGGAATCCTGGTCGAGGTGGCGCGCCAGCGTCTTCTTGATCTCCGCGAGCGCCAGCCGATCGTTGCGGACCTCCGCGCCCGACTTGCGGATCGCCTCGAGGGCGAGGTGCGCGAGGTGCGAGGAGAGGGACTCGGTGAGGCGCATGGCGTCGTCCCCCGGTCAGACCGGGATCCCCTTCTCCTTGGCGAGCTTCTCTCGGATCATCATGACGATCTTGTGCCGGTCGAGGCCGGCGCCCTGCCGCCCCAGCGCCTGGAGCTGCTCGTCGGCGAGGCGCTCGGCGTCGGCGTCGAGCTGATGCACGGCCTTGAAGTAGGCCTCGAAGCGCTGGACGACCGCCGTGATCGCCGCCGCGTGGCTGCCCGGGACGGTCGCGAAGTCGGCGCGGACGAGGTCGTCCACGATCGACTGGGCGAGGGTCTGGAGCTGCTGGGTGGAGGGGCGCATGACGCGTGCTCTCGTGTGGCCCGGACGGCCGCGGGGGACGCCCGGGGGCCCTCGGCGGCTACCACGGGGGACCCGGAAAGCCAACGAAAGGCGGGGGGAACGTCGGTCGACGGCCATCCGCGCAGTATTTTGCTTCTTGCGCGCCGGCACCGGACCGGGGCATAGACCCGGCGGTCAGGACGACCGCCCCCACTTCCTCGAGGAGGAGATCCCGTGACTCGAAAGAACCCCTCACGTCTCCGGTTCCGCTCGGTCCTGCCGACCGTGTTCGCCGCGGCACTCGCTGCCGCGGTCTCGCTCGCACCCGCGCGGCCGGCGCAGGCGGACGCACTCTACGAAGGCGACTACGGCACGACGTTGAAGTCGCTCGTCGCGGGCCCGATCGGCATCGTGCGCGGCCAGACGATGCGCCTCAACGTGCGACTGCCCGCGAGCGCGCGGGTCGCCTCGGCGGAGGTCAGGCTCATCCTCGCCGACGGGATCACCGGCGAAGTCCTGGCGACGCGCACCGATTCGGTGCCGCGCGGGCAGGGCACGTTCCTCGACTACGAGGAAGTGGCCTTCGCGGTCGGGCAGCGCCACTGCATCATCGGCCTCGTGACGGCCAAGGGCTTGACGCCCGTGGTGGGCACGCTCCAGTCCTTCGAGACCGCCTCGGGGCGCACGGTCACCGCTCTGCCGATGTCGGTGGTCGGCGGCAAGGGCTCGACCGACAACGTGATCGGCCTCGCGAGCGGGCAGACGATGCGCCTGAACGCGTGGGTCTCGCCCGCCGTCCGGAACACCGCCGTCAACCTGCGCCTGGTCCTGATCAACGGCAACGACGGACGGGTCCTGGGTTCCAAGGGCGTTGCCCTTTCACCGGGGACCGGCGGGTTTCTGGACGTCACGGCCGACCCGCCGCTGGAAGTCGGCGATCGCACTTGCGTCGTCGGCATCATCACGTCGGCCGACGGCAGCAGGGTCCCCACGGGTGTCTCGGGCGTGATGCAGGTCTACGACACGACGAGCGGCGTGACGCTCGAGGCGACACCGATCCATCCGGTCACGAGCTTCACGCCCCTCTGACGACGCCCCTCTGACGAGTCGCGGAGGACCCGCCCGGTTCGTCCCGGGCGGGTCCTTCGCGCAGCCGACGCGAACGCCCGATCCGCATCCCGGCGGCCGGGTCCGCGCCCCCCCCGGGCCGCGGGGCGGAGCCTCGTGAGCCCGGCCCCTCGCCCCTCGTGCCTCCCCAGGGGGGCCGCCGAGGGAATCCCCCGGCCTTCTCTTGCCCCGGCGGGGCGGAAAATCGCCCCCTCGGGAACATCCGGCCTTGACTCCGGCGGGGGGGTGATTACCTCCGGGCTCGCCTCGGCGTGGCGGGTCCGCCCTCGGGCCGGACCCCGACGCGCCAAGCAATCCCAAAGCAGTTCAGGCCCCTCCCGGGGCCGAAAGGAGAGAGAAGGCCGATGAAGATTCGTCCACTGCAGGATCGGGTGATCGTGAAGCGCGTCCAGGAGGAAGAGAAGACCAAGGGCGGCATCATCATCCCGGACACCGCCAAGGAGAAGCCCCAGGAGGGCAAGGTGATCGCGGTCGGCAAGGGCAAGGTCGACGACACCGGGAAGCTGCGCCCCCTCGACGTGAAGGCGGGCGACCGCATCCTCTTCGGCAAGTACTCGGGCAGCGAGATCAAGATCGACGGCGAGGAGCACCTCATCCTGCGCGAGGATGACATCCTCGGCGTCCTCGAGTCCTGATCCCCCCGCGGATCTCTCAACTCTTCTTCGGAGGAAGGTAAGACCATGGCAGCCAAGATCGTCCGATTCGGTTCCGACGCCCGGGAGAAGGTCCTCCACGGCGTCAACATCCTCGCCGACGCGGTGACCGTCACCCTCGGCCCCAAGGGACGCAACGTCGTCCTCGAGAAGTCCTTCGGCGCTCCCAACATCACCAAGGACGGCGTCACCGTCGCCAAGGAAGTGGAGCTCGAGGACAAGTTCGAGAACATGGGTGCGCAGATGGTGAAGGAGGTCGCGTCGAAGACCTCCGACATCGCCGGCGACGGCACCACCACCGCCACCGTGCTCGCGCGCGCGATCTTCGTCGAAGGCGCGAAGATGGTCGCCGCGGGCCACGACCCGATGTCGATCAAGCGCGGCATCGACAAGGCCGTGCAGCACGTCATCGGCGAGCTGAAGGGCCTGTCCAAGCCCACCAAGGACCAGAAGGAAATCGCCCAGGTCGGCACGATCTCGGCGAACAACGACCCCACGATCGGCGGCATCATCGCCGAGGCGATGGACAAGGTCGGCAAGGACGGCGTCATCACGGTCGAAGAGGCCAAGGGCCTCGAGACGACCCTCGAGGTCGTCGAGGGCATGCAGTTCGACCGCGGCTACCTGTCGCCCTACTTCGTCACCGATCCCGACCGCATGGAGTGCGTGATCGAGGACGCCTACCTGCTGATCCACGAGAAGAAGATCAGCAACATGAAGGACCTGCTGCCGATCCTCGAGCAGATCGCGAAGACCGGCAAGCCCTTCATCCTGATCGCCGAGGACGTCGACGGCGAGGCGCTCGCGACGCTCGTGGTGAACAAGATCCGCGGCACGCTGCACTGCGCCGCGGTGAAGGCGCCCGGCTTCGGCGACCGCCGCAAGGCCATGCTCGAGGACATCGCGATCCTCTCGGGCGGCCGCGTGATCGCCGAGGAGCTCGGCATCAAGCTCGAGAACGTGACCCTGCAGGACCTGGGCAAGGCCAAGCGCGTCGTGGTCGACAAGGACAACACGACGATCATCGACGGCGCGGGCAAGAAGGCGGAGATCCAGGGCCGCGTGCAGCAGATCCGCACCCAGGTCGAGGAGACGACGTCCGACTACGATCGCGAGAAGCTCCAGGAGCGGCTCGCGAAGCTGATCGGCGGCGTCGCGGTCATCCGCGTCGGTGCGGCGACCGAGGTCGAGATGAAGGAGAAGAAGGCCCGCGTGGAGGACGCGCTGCACGCGACCCGCGCGGCCGTCGAGGAGGGCATCGTGCCCGGCGGCGGCGTGGCCCTGCTCCGCACCTCGTCGACCCTCGACAAGCTCACGGTGCCCGACGAGGAGCGCTTCGGCGTCCAGATCGTGCGCCGCGCGTGCGAGGACCCGATGCGCTGGATCGCGTCGAACGCGGGCCAGGAGGCGTCGATCGTCCTCGACCGCGTCCGCAACGGCAAGGGCAGCTTCGGCTTCAACGCGGCGAGCGAGGAGTACGAGGACCTGATCAAGGCCGGCATCATCGACCCGACCAAGGTGGTGCGCACGGCGCTGCTGAACGCGTCGTCGGTCGCGGGGCTCCTGCTCACGACCGAGGCGATGATCGCGGAGAAGCCCGAGGAGAAGGGTGCCGCGCCGGCGATGCCGGGCGGCGGCATGGGCGGCATGGGCGGCATGATGTAAGGGCCGTCCACGGAATCATCCCCCGCGTCCGGGAACGGGCGCGGGGCGGGTGAGCGAAGGGCGCGGGGGCGGAAGCCTCCGCGCCCTTTGCGCATTCCGGGCCGGTCGTGGACGGCCGGGCGCCGCGCAGAGCGGCTCGTTGCAGGTTGCAGCCTCGTCTTCGGGCGAGGCTTTTCGTGAAGGTGGTGAGGCGCCTCGGGCTCGAACAGGAGCTCGTCACGCCGTGGTGCCCGGAACGGAACGGGATCATCTGGCGCTTCGTCGGGATCCTCGAGGCGCAGTCCGTTTGGCAGCAGTGCCTCAGGCACCGTGGATCATGCCTTTCGGGTGATCGCTGGATGGAGGGTCGGTACCACGAGGAGCGACCACACCAGGCGCTCGGAGACCTCGCTCCCGGTGAGGACCGGGAGCGTCCAGCGGCCCGCACCGTCCAGGAACCGGGGAACACCACGGGTCGACTCTTCACGCTCCGAAACACCCTTGCCCGGGGCTTCGTGTGCGCCGTATAGGCGAGCGGAGAGGTCCTCGTGCGGGTCTGCGATCAAGCCGGAGGGGAAGTTCGAGCATGCGACGGCGCGCGATCGGGACGTCGTGGCGACGGCTTCTCCCACGGTCGCCGTTGCCCGGGAGCCGTCGGAGGCGCCGTGCGTGCCCTCCTGACGCTCGCGAGCGTGCTCCTT
>JAGWVP010000150.1 GCA_018970825.1 bacterium
TCCAGATGAACGCCGGCGCCGCGGCGACGGTCGGCGACGTCCTCCTCTTCGTTCACGCGGACACCCTGCTTCCCCTCGGCTTCGGCACGGCGGTCGGAGGTGCGATCGAGGGCGGCGCGGTCGGCGGTCGCTTCGACGTCGAGGTGCGGGGGCGGCACCCGGGGCTCCCCTTGCTCTCGCGGGCGATCAGCCTGCGTTCACGCTGGAGCGGCATCTGGACGGGCGACCAGGCGCCGTTCGCGAGGCGGGAGGCCTTCGAGGCGATCGGCGGTTTCGAGGAGGTGCCGCTCATGGAGGACGTGCGTTTTGCCCGGGCTCTGAAGCACCTCGGCCGGGTCGCCGCGCTCCGCGATCGGGTGTCGACCTCGGGGCGCCGCTGGGACGAGCACGGCTTCGCGCGGACCGTGCTTCTCATGTGGCGGCTCAGGCTCCTGCACGCGGTCGGGGTGTCGCCCGAGCGGCTCGCGGGGAGCTACGCGCCTCGTTAGGCTTCGGGAAGCAGGCGGTCGCGGGACGAGTCGCGATCGCCGCGGTCGGCGTCGCCAGACTCCTCGCCGTCCTCGATCCGGATCTCCTCGGCCTGGATCTTTCCTGTGCGCGAGTTCTTCGCGACGACGTAGGTCAAGGCGACTCCTTCGCGTACGCGGTCGGCGTCGCCCCGGAGGTGGCTCACGTGGAAGAAGATCGCCTGGTCGCCGTCGTCCGGGGCGATGAAGCCGAAGCCGCGGCCGGAAAAGTAACTCGCGACCCGACCGCTCACCCGCGACTGCCGCTCGGCGAGGAGATCGATCATCTCGGGGGTCAACGGGGCATCGACGATCTCGCGCGGCGCGGGCGGCGGGTCGCGGTCGGCCTGGGCGATGCGCCCCAGCAGGGCCCGGTCCTCGGGGTCGTGCGAGAGCGCCGCGTTCAGCGCCTCCCTCGCCCGGTCGCGGTCGCCGTGCTCCCAGGCGATGTCCGCGATCGAGCGGTGGACGGCGACCGCGAGTCGGGACTGAGGGGCGACCCGGCCCGCCGCGAGGCGGTCGAGGATCGCGAGCGCGGCCCTCGGCCGGCCGAGAGCCCGTTGGAGCCCCGCGATTTCGATCAGGATCTGCACTTCCCCGCGCGGGTGGAGATCGAGCGCCTGGCGGAGGGTCGCGGCGGCTTCCGGCAGTCGTCCGCGGCGAAGCAGGAAGCGGCCGAGTCCGAGCAGCGCCACCGTTCCCTTCGGACGGGCGACCGCCTGCCCGAGAAAGGCCTCGGCCTCGTCGTCGCGGCCGAGGGCGGCCGCGGCCTCCGCGAGCCGTTCGAGCACGACGGCGGAAGAGGGGTCGAGGCGATGGGCCTGCTCGAGCAGCTCGCGTGCGGCTTCGGCGTCGCCGTCGCGCAGGTGGGTCGCCGCTTCGCTCGCGAGCAGGTGCTCCGGCTTCACGACGGCGTCGGGCCTGGTTTCGAGTGCGCGGCAAGCGGCGAGCGCTTCGCGGGCTGCGCCGGTGTCGCCGACCTCGCGGAGGTTTCTCGCGAGGTGGAAGAGCACCTGCGCCTGGATCCCGATGCTCCGCTCCCGCTGCGCGTCCGACGCGCTCGTCCAGGCGGCCCTCGCGGTCGAGAGCGACGCGACGGCCTCGCGCGGCCGGTGAAGCCTCTCGAGGCAGAATCCCCTGCGGAAAAGCACGAGGTGGTAGTCCGGGAACGTCGAGAGGGCCCGGTCGTACCAATGGAGTGCGCGCGCCCAGCGCTTGGCGCGCTGGTAGAACCAGCCGACCTGCGCGAGATGCAGGGCGGCTCGCCGCGGCTGGAGCTCGGCGCAGCGCAGAAAGAACCGCTCCGTCTTCGGACCATTGCCGTCGGCCGAGTGCGCCCGAGCGACGCGGAGCAGCAATTCGACGTCGTCCCAGCCGGGCCCGCCCCGCTCGTCGATGTCTCCGAAGCGCCGCAGGACGGCGTCGGAATCGCGCGAAGGGCCCGGCTCGCTCACGGCTCTCCGCCGAGGACTCGTCGCCCGGCGAGCCGGAGGCCGCCGCGGGCGAGCCGCTGCAGGGCGAGGGGATAGAGCCGGTGCTCTTCGGCGAGGATGCGGGCGGCGAGGGTCTCCTCGGTATCGTCGTCGAGGACCGGCACGGCGGCCTGCGCGATGATCGCTCCGTGGTCCATCTGCTCGTCGACGAAGTGGACGGTCGCCCCGGAGACCCGCGCCCCGTAGGCGAGAGCCTGTCGCTGGGCGTGGAGGCCCGGGAAGGCCGGCAGGAGTGCCGGGTGGATGTTCAGGACGCGACCGGGAAAAGCCCCGAGGAGGACCGGGGTGACGAGGCGGTCGAATCCCGCGAGGGCCACCGTGTCGACGGCGTGCTCGCGAAGCAGCGCGACCATCGCGGCGTCGTAGGCTTCGCGGCCCGGGTATCCGCGGTGGTCGAGGACGGCGGTGGGCACGCCGTGTCGTCCTGCATGCTCGACCCCGGTCGCCGACGGACGGTTGGTCACGACCAGAGTCGGCACGGCATCGAGGCGGCCCTCGGAGATCGCGCGCAGGATCGCGTCGAGATTGGAACCACGGCCGGAGATGAGGATCGCGA
Organism: bacterium; assembly: GCA_018970825.1. Taxonomy (GTDB): domain Bacteria; phylum Desulfobacterota; class Binatia; order UBA12015; family UBA12015; genus REEB422. Next base: position 2,556 of record JAGWVP010000150.1, read on the forward strand.
GTTTCATGGGGGTGTCTTTCCGTTTTCGTCGGGGGTGGAAGTCGGGGGCCCTGTGCGGGCCCCGGGGGGTTCCGGCGAGTTGGGATCCGGAACGAGCGCTCCGTGCCGTGACGGATCCGGTGGACGGCACGAACATCGAGTTCCTCCTAGCGCGGAGGCAGGCGCGGGACAAGAGGAGGCCTGGCAACCAAAATTTGGGTCAGTCCTTGACCGAACGGCCGAGCGTCCAGAGCTCGACGTGACGGGCGCCTGCCCGACGCAGGGCATGGGCGCACTCGTCGGTGGTCGCTCCCGTGGTCAGAACGTCGTCGATCAGCAGGACGGAGCGGCCATCGACGGGTTCGCGACCCGCGATCCGAAAAATCCCCCGGACGTTGGCCTCGCGGGCGGTTCGCCCGAGCGCGGTCTGGGTTCCGCTCGAACCTGTACGACGCAGTGCGTGAACCACCGGGAGCCCTCGACTTCGGGCGACGGCTCGGGCGAGTTCGGCCGCGTGGTGGATGCCGCGCCGGGCGATCCTCCGCCGGAGCGTCGGAACCGGGACGATCGCTTCCGCGTCGAGGGGAAATCCCGACGATCGTTCGACGAAGAGGGCCGCGAGGGCGGCGCCCACGCAGAGGTCTCGCCGGTACTTCCAGGCGTGGATCGAGGTGCGCAGGAGGCACCCGGTGTCCCGTGCCCGGTACGGCAGGCAGGACCGAACCCGGTCGGGGGCCGGTGGGCTCCACTCGCACCTCTCGCAAGGATCGCGCGGCCCGGGCTCGGCGCAGCGCGAGCAGCCCGGCGCGAGGGGGAGAAGACGCCCGAGGCAGCCTCTGCACGCCCCGGTGTCGCATGCACCGGGCCTGTCGCGCCCGCAGAGAGGACACCGCGGAGGGTAGAGCGAACTCGTCAAAACCTCTAGGATGCTCAAGCGCGAGTCGAGACGCCGGGATTCCTGCCGGTGTCGGCGCGTCGGAGCCGCCGGCGCGACGGCCGGGACACTCGGCGGAGGGGATTTCCCGGACATGTTTCGTTTCCTCGTCGGAACCGCTATCGGGGGCGCTCTCACCTGGTGGTACCTCACCGGGGAGGTTCCCTTCAGCGAGGACGCAACGGCGTGGCTCTCGAAGACGGCTTCGGGGTACACGTCGGGATCGCACGACGCGGACCAGGAGGCCGATCTCATCCGGCCCCGGGGACGCTGAGAAGACAGGAAAGCACCGGGATGTCCCTACCCATCGTCGAGCGCTTGAAGGCGGAGCTTGCCGAGAAGCAGCGGGAGCTCAACCAGGAGTTGCCGGCCCGCCTGGAAGAGGCTCGGGCGCATGGCGACCTGCGCGAGAACGCCGAGTACGACGCGGCGAAGAACCGCCAGGGGATGCTGCGCGCCCAGGTCGCGCAACTCCAGACCCGGATCCGGGAACTCTCCGCGTACACCGTCGCGCAGATCCCGCGCGACCGCGTGTCCTACGGCAGCCGCGTCATGGTCGAGGACGCGGACTCGGGGGACAAGGTCGAATATCGTCTCGTCTTCCCGGAGGAGGTCGACGCCCCGGCGGGCTGGATCTCGATCAACTCGCCGATCGGCCAGGGCCTCATGAACAAGAGCGAAGGCGACGAGGTGACGGTCCAGACGCCTCGTGGCCGCAAGACCTACCAGGTCCTGAGCGTCGTCACCCTCCACGATCAGCCGGAGGGGCAAGGGGGGAAGTCCGCATGAGCCAGCCGGTCGGGGAGACGTTCCGCAGCCTCCCGGAGATGTTCTTCAAGCGCGCCTCGAAGTACGGCGATCGACCGAGGTACCGCGTCTTTCGCGAGGGGCAGTGGAAGGAGTTCACCTGGCGCGACATGGAGACGGCCGTGCGGGAGATCGCAGCCGGCCTGATCGCGCTCGGCCTCGAGAAGGGCCAGCGGGCCGCGATCTTCGCGGGTACCCGGCCCGAGTGGCTGGAGGCGGACCTGGGCATCCAGGCCGCGGGCGGCGTCACCATCCCGATCTACCAGTCGAACCTCGCGGGCGAGGCGGGCTACATCCTGCGCGACTCCGACTCGCGCATCGTGTTCTGCGACGGGGAGAAGACGCTCGCGAAGGTCCGCGAGGCGGTCGCGAACGGCATCACGCTCGACGACGAGAGTCACGCGAACGTGAAGGTCGACAAGATCGTCCTGATCGAGGGAACCGCGCAGGGTGACGACGTCATGAGCCTCGCGGACCTCCGGCGAGCGGGCCGCGGCAGCGCCGAAGCGATGGCGAAGGTCGACGAGCGGACCGGCGCGATCTCCCGCAAGGACGTCGCCACGATCGTCTACACTTCGGGGACGACCGGGTCGCCGAAGGGCGTCGTCCAGTCCCACGAGAACCATCTCGCGATGATCGAGAACAGCGCGCGGATCAACGTGCTCGACGAGGGCGAGGTCGACTTCTTCTTTCTGCCGCTCGCGCACTCCTTCGCCCGCTTCGTCGGCTACTTCGGCCTGTACGCCGGCAGCACCACCGCCTTCGCGCGAAGCATCGACACGCTCGCCGACGACATCAGGGCGACCAGGCCCCACGTGATCCCCGCGGTCCCGCGCATCTACGAGAAAATCTTCGGCAAGATCCAGTCGACGGCCGAGGCCGGGGGCGGTCTGAAGAAGCAGATCTTCGACTGGGCGATCGGCGTCGGTCGCCGCCGCAGCGCCCTGATCCAGGCGAAGGAGCCGGTCCCGGCGCTTCTCGCGCTCCAGTACGCGATCGCCGACAGGCTCGTCTTCGCCAAGTTGCGCGACCTGCTCGGCGGCAACATCCGAATCATGATCTCCGGGGCGTCGCCGCTCGCGCGCGAGATCCAGGAGTTCTTCCACGCGGCCGGGCTTCTCATCCTCGAGGGCTACGGGCTGACCGAGACGACGCCGGCTCTCACCATGAACCGGCCCGACGACTACAAGTTCGGCAGCGTCGGGAAGCCGATCCCCGAGGTGACCCTGCACATCGCGCCGGACGGCGAGATCTTCGCGAAGGGTCCGAACGTGGCCCTCGGTTACTACAATCGGCCCGAGGAGACGGCGGCCTGCTGGGACGAGCAGGGCTGGTTCCACACGGGCGACATCGGCGAGATCGACGCCGAGGGCTTCCTGCGCATCACCGACCGCAAGAAGGACCTGATCAAGACCTCGGGCGGCAAGTACGTCGCACCGCAGAAGATCGAGAACCTGCTGAAGATGCAGCCCCACATCAGCCAGGCGGTCGTGATCGGGGACAACCGCAAGTACTGCACCGCCCTGGTCGCGCTCGACCCCGACTCGGTGCCGGGTTTCGCACAGAAACACGGCGTCTCGAACGACCCGGAGCAGGTCTCCCGCCACCCCGAGGTGCAGAAGGCGATCGAGGAGCAGGTGAAGCGGGTCAACGAGAAACTCGCCTCCTGGGAGAGCATCAAGTACTTCCGCATCCTGCCGCGCGAGCTCTCGGAGGCGGGCGGCGAGCTCACGCCCTCCCTGAAGGTCAAGCGCAAGGCGGTCGCCGCCCACTACGGGGACCTGATCGAGGAGATGTACTCGTAGAGAAAGCCGTCATCTTCCGGGAAGTTGCGGCCCGGGGCGGGGGATGGTAGGTCCTCCGCGTCCCAAGGCCGTCTCTGCAGAAGCGGGCCACGTGCCCGCTTTTTTTTTCCGGGAGGCGGGGAAGGGGCGATCCGGGAACAGGCAGCGCGGGAGATCATGGAGCGGTCGGGCTCCGCCGTCGGCGGGGCCGGGTCCGGCACGACGATGGCGAGGAGCTCGGTGGAAGACAACGTGACACGACTGGTCGAGCCGGTGGCGCACGGGCGCGGGCTCGAACTCGTCGAGGTCGAGTTCCGCCCGGCCGGACGCCGGTCCGTGCTCCGGATCACCCTCGACCGGGACGGTGGCATCGGTCTCGACGACCTCGCCGAGGCGAGTCGGGAGATGTCCGACGTGCTCGACGTCCACGATGCCGTTCCGGGGGCGTACAGCCTCGAGTGTTCGTCGCCCGGGGTGAACCGGCCGCTGCGTCGTCCGGAGGACTTCGCGCGTTTCGTCGGCATGGTCGTCCGGGTGCGGACGCACGCGCCGATCGACGGGGCGAGGACCTTCCTCGGGCAGCTGGTGGCAGCCGGCGCCGACACGATCGAGATCGAAGACGCGTCCCGCGGCAGGGTGGTCGTCCCCCTCGCCGACGTCGACCGCGCCAACTACGAGCACGACTTCGCCGCGGGCCGGCGCCCCCGGCGGGCCTGAGCGGACGGGAGGGAATCGCGATGGAGCAGATGCAGCTTTCCCGCGTGATCGAGCAGGTCAGCAAGGAGAAGCAGATCGACCGCGAGGTCGTCGTCGAGGCGATCGAAAGCGCCATGGTGCAGGCCGCCAAGCGCCAGTACGGGCTGAACCGCATGATCGAGGCCAAGTTCAACGTCGAGATCGGCGACGTCGAACTGTTCGAGATCAAGCGGGTGGTCGACGTCGTCGCCGACCCCGAGAACGAGATCACGATCGAGATGGCGCGCGCCGACGACGACCAGGCCGAGGTCGGCGACGAGATCCTGAAGAAGCTGCCGCGCATCGACGGCCGCATCGCGGCCCAGACCGCGAAGCAGGCGATCATCCAGCGCGTGCGCGACGCAGAGCGCCAGATCATCTACAACGAGTTCAAGGACCGGAAGGGCGAGATCGTCTCGGGCACGGTGCAGCGCTTCGAGAAGAAGAACATCATCGTGAACCTGGGGCGCACCGACGCGATCCTGCCGGAGAAGGAGCAGATTCCCCGCGAGCGCTACCGGCAGGGCGACCGGATCCGGGCCTACATCTACGACGTCGACCTGACGGCGAAGGGCCCGCAGA
>JAGWVP010000151.1 GCA_018970825.1 bacterium
AATGCGCGCTCCGCGTCGTCGCGCGCCTGCTCCAGCACCGTCCAGCCGGTCTGCCAGTGATGGCAGTGCGTGTAGAGGCTGCGCGTGAACTTCTTCGCCTGGATGATGTCCGCGCCGATGCACCCGTAGAGGTACTCGTAGGGGAACCTCGAGAGCAGCGACTGCAGTTCGGGCGGCAGGAGCGGGAGCCGCTCGAGCAGCATCGAGCCGTGCACGAGGTGGGTGACGGGCCCCCACGCGAGCGCCTGCGAGGGCACGGCGAGGACGAGCGCGACCGCGCCGAGCACGAGAAACGGGAGCAGCATGGCTGAGCCGAAGAGTAGGGGCTCCGGGGGGAGCCGACAAGGGGCGAGGTCGCTCGCGGCGGATCTCGCGGCGCAGCTCGCGTGGCAACGGATGCTCGGCGTGGTCGAGCTGCCGGTCGTGGCGGGCGCGCTCGAAGCCGCGTCGCCTCCGTCCACGGCGGCCGATCCCCGGGACACCGGGCGCATGGTCCCGTCGGGGGGACCGGGGCCCGAAGCGGTCGCCGTCGCGGCGCCGGCCGCCGGGCGGACGGCCGCGGTCGGAGTGGTCGCGGCCGCGCCCGCGTCGGCGCCCGATCCCGCCGAGCTCGCCGCGGTGAGGACCCTCGACGGGCTGCGCGGACTGATCGGGGACTGTCGCAGGTGCCGGCTCCACGGTGCGCGCACCCAGGTCGTGTTCGGCGTCGGCGATCCGAAGGCCCGCGTCGTGTTCGTCGGCGAGGGCCCGGGGCGCGACGAGGACCTGCAGGGCGAGCCGTTCGTCGGTCGTGCCGGCCAACTGCTGACCGACATCGTCGAGAAGGGCATGAAACTGACTCGGGCCGACGTCTACATCTGCAACGTCGTGAAATGCCGTCCACCGCAGAACCGCAATCCCGAGCCCGACGAGGTCGCGACCTGTTCGCCGTTCCTCCACCGTCAGATCGAGCTGGTCGCGCCGGAAGTGATCGTCACGCTCGGCAAGTTCGCGGCCCACACCCTGCTCGCGACCGACACGCCCATCACGCGGCTCCGGGGGCAGTGGCAGGACCATCGCGGCATTCCCGTCATGCCGACCTTCCACCCGGCCTACCTGTTGAGGAACCCGGCCGAGAAGAAGACGGTCTGGCAGGACATCAAGCAGGTGATGGCGCGCCTGGGCCTCCCGGCGTGACGAGCCGCGACGGCGGCCCCGCGGCGGGGAGCGTCGCGCCCGCGGGCTTCGACTACGAGCTGCCGCCCGAGCGCATCGCCCAGCAGCCCGCCGCCGAGCGCGAAGCCGCTCGCCTCCTGAGGGTCGTGCGTCACGGCGAGGACCCACCCGAGGACTCCGTCGTCCGCGACCTTCCTGCCCACCTGCGCGCCGGCGACCTCCTGGTCGTGAACCGGAGCCGCGTCTTCCCGGCCCGGCTGCGCGGCCGTCGCGTCCCCGAGGGCGGCGCCGTGGAGTTGCTGCTGGTCGGGGCCGTCGACGTCCCGTCGCTTCCCCCGGAGGCGTCGCGGAGCGCCGAGCGCTGGCGCGCGCTCGCCCGCCCCGCGCGCAGGCTGCGCGAGGGGCAGCGCATCGCGCTTCTGCGCGGACACGAGGGAGCGCCTTCCCCCGACGGTCGGGAGGATTCTCCCGGCGACGTCGTGGTCGAGGTGTCGGGACGAGGGGAGGGCTGGATCGAGATCGCGTTTCCGCGCGGAGTTCGCGCGATCGAGCTCGCCGAGCGCATCGGCGAGATGCCGCTTCCGCCCTACATCCGGAGGCCGACGGGTCCGACCGCCGAGGACACGACCCGCTACCAGACGGTCTACGCCCGGGAGCCCGGCTCGATCGCGGCGCCGACGGCCGGACTTCACCTGACGGAGCCGCTCCTGCGGCGGCTCGGCGAACGCGGCGTCGAGGTGGCCGAGGTCGTCCTGCACGTCGGCCCCGCGACGTTTCTCGCCGGTCAGCCCGGTCGCGAGACGCTCGCCGTCGAGCCCGAGCGCTACGAGGTCCCGCCGGCCACCCGCGAGGCGATCGCCCGGACGAAAGCCTCGGGCGCGGGCCGGGTGGTCGCGGTGGGAACCACGACGACTCGCGCGCTCGAGTCGGCCGCGCGTGCCGGCTGGCCCGAGGGGCTCGTCGAGACCTCGCTCGTCCTCGCGCCCGGCAGCCGCTTCGAGGTCGTCGAGGGCCTGCTCACGAACTTCCACCTCCCGGGATCCTCGTTGCTGGCCCTCGTCGCGGCCTTCGCCGGAGTCGAGACGGCGCGGCGCGCCTACGAGGCCGCCGTCGGCCGGGGCTACCGCTTCTACAGCTACGGCGACGCGATGCTGGTCCTCTGAACGACCGGCGCGGCGCGCGCCTCGCCCGAGTCTGCTAGAGCGCGCGGGTGGCGATGGGGACGGAGAGCCCTCGGCTCGGCTTCGAGCTGCTCGCGGTCGACCCGGAGACCGGGGCGCGCCGGGGCCGGCTGTGGACCGCGCACGGGCCCGTCGAGACCCCGGCGTTCATGCCGGTCGGAACTCTCGGCACCGTGAAGGCGATGGCCCCCTGGGAAGTCGAGGAGCTCGGCGCCCGGATGGTGCTCGCCAACGCCTACCACCTGGCGCTTCGGCCCGGCGTCGAGATCGTCGCCGCCCACGGCGGGCTGCACGCGTTCTCCGGCTGGCGCCGCGCGATCCTGACCGACAGCGGCGGCTTCCAGATCTTCAGCCTGAAGGGGCTGCGGAAGGTCGACGACGGCGGGGTCGAGTTCCGCAGCCACGTCGACGGCTCGAAGCACTACTTTTCCCCCGAGGACGTGATCCGCATCCAGGAGTCGCTCGGGGTCGACGTCGCGATGATCCTCGACGAGTGCGTCGCCGCCGATGCGTCCCCGGCCGAGGTGCTGCGCTCGGTCGAGCGGACCACGCGCTGGGCCGAGCGGGCGGCCGCGGCCCGCAGCCGCCGCGATCAGCTCGTGTTCGCGATCGTGCAGGGGGCGATGGACCCCGCCGCACGCGAGCGGAGCGCCTCGGAGCTTGCCGCCCTATCCTTCGACGGGTATGCCGTGGGCGGCCTTTCGGTCGGGGAGGAGCGCGGCCTGACGCAACGTGTCGCGCGGCACACGGTGGCGATGCTGCCGAGCGATCGCCCCCGCTACCTGATGGGTGTCGGGATGCCGGACGAACTCGTCCGGTTCGTGTCCATGGGATTCGACCTCTTCGACTGCGTGCTCCCCACGCGCAACGCGCGCAACGGGATGGCCTTCACCTCGTCGGGCCGGCTGGTCATCAAGAACGCCGAGAACCGCGACGACCTTCGCCCGATCGAGGAGAACTGCCCCTGCGCCTGCTGCTCGCGGTTCTCGCGGGCCTTCGTCCGCCACCTCTTCGTGGCCGGGGAGATCCTGGCGGCGCGGCTGCTCACCACCCACAACCTGCATTTCTACCTTTCGCGGATGGAGCGCCTGCGCGAGGCGATCCCCCTCGGCCGGTTCGCCGAGGAGGCCCGCTCCCTGCTCGCCGCGACGGAGCCCGCGCCCGCCTGACCGGGGCGGAGCGCCCAGGAGAGAGCCCATGCAGGAGGTCCTGTCGCCGAACTCGCCGCTCGTGAACCTGCTTCCGTTCGCCCTGATCCTCGGGGTGTTCTACTTCCTTCTCGTCCGCCCCCAGCAGCAGCGGGCGAAGGAGATCGAGGACATGCAGGCGTCGATCCGCTCGGGCGACGAAGTCGTCACGACCGGCGGCCTGCACGGCAGGGTCGCGAAGGTGAACAACGACAAGACGCTCTTCCTCGAGATCGCGCCCAAGACGCAGATCCGAATCGACCGCGACGCGGTGAGCCGCGTCGCCCGCCTGGAGAAGACCCAGGAGAAGTCCGAGGTGAAGTCGTGAACGCAGGCAACGTGAAGGCGCGCGCACTTGCGCTCGCGGCCCTGACCCTGGCCGCGCTGGTGTACCTCGCGCCGACCTGGGCGCCGTCGTGGCTCAAGCTTCCGGACGCGATCGCGAAGAACCCGATCCGGCTCGGGCTCGACCTGCGCGGCGGGACGCACCTGCTGTTCGACGTCGAGGTCGACAAGGCCGTCGACAACGCGCTCGGCCGCATGGGCGAGGAACTCAAGCGGGAACTCGCCGCCGACAAGATCGACGTGAAGGGCTTCGAGGCCGCCGACGGCAACCTGACGGTCCACCTCGCGAACGCCGACCAGCGCACGGCCTTCGAGGACGCGGTCCGCCGACGCTTTCCGAGCCTCGAGGTCCAGTCCTCGCCGGACGGCGCCTCGCTCGCCGACGTCGTCTTCTCTCCCTCGATCAAGGAGCGCGAGCAGATCAAGCAGTTCGCCCTCGACCAGTCGCTCGAGACGATCCGCAACCGCATCGACCAGTTCGGCGTCTCCGAGCCGATCATTCAGAAGCAGGGCAAGGAGGAGATCGTCGTCCAGCTGCCCGGCGTGCAGGATCCGCAGCGTGCGAAGCAGCTCATCGGCAAGACGGCGGTTCTCGAGTTCCGGCTGGTCGCCGAGAAGTCCGGGCCCGACACCGAGACCGTTCCCGCGGCCAACCCGGTCGAGGGACGCGCAGACTACCTGCTGGAGAAGAAGGTGCTCATGAGCGGCGGCGCGGTCGGCGACGCGCGCGTGCGCCCCGGGACCCAGATCGAGGGCCCCTACGTCGAGCTCATGCTGAACGACGCGGGCGCCCGGACCTTCGAGCAGGTCACCGCGGAGAACGTCGGTCGCAACCTCGCGATCGTACTCGACGGCAAGGTCGCCTCCGCGCCCGTCATCCGCGAGAAGATCTCGGGCGGCCGCGCCTCGATCAGCGGCCAGTTCGACATCAAGGAGGCGCGCGACCTCGCGATCGTGCTCCGTGCGGGCGCGCTCCCGGCCCCGATCAAGATCATCGAGGAACGGACCGTCGGCCCCTCGCTCGGCCGCGACTCGATCCGCAAGGGCGTGATCTCGCTGCTGGTGGGCGGCCTCGCGGTCATCGCCTTCATGCTCTTCTACTACAAGGGCGCGGGCCTGGTCGCCGACCTGGCCCTGATCCTGAACGTGCTCTTCCTGCTCGCGGCCTTCGGGCTGTTCGGGGCGACGCTCACCCTGCCGGGCATCGCCGGGATCGTTCTCACGATGGGCATGGCGGTGGATGCGAACGTGCTCATCAACGAGCGCATCCGGGAGGAACTCCTCCTCGGGAAGACCCCCCGCGCGGCGCTCGAGGCGGGATACGAGCGCGCCTGGGCCGCGATCCGCGACTCGAACATCACGACCTTCGTCTCGGGGCTGATCCTGTTCCAGTTCGGCACGGGCCCGGTCCGCGGCTTCGCGGTGACACTCTGCCTGGGTATCCTCACGACGATCCTGACCGCCGTGTTCGCGACCCGGATCTACTACGACTGGCGCCTCTCGAAGGGGAACCTCGCGTCCATCAGCGTGTGACCGCAGCGTTCTTTCCATGGGCGTCTAAGGTACTGAAAATACTGCATTTTCTTCTGTACCGAGAGGTCTACGGCCGGCTCGGCCGGGTCGCCCCGACGCGAGTTGACCCCCGTCGGGAGCGCATGGTAGCCACCGGGTCAGATTGCCGACCCGGGGACGCACCATGGTGGAGAGAGAAGAACCCCTGCTGAACAGCCGCGACGTGGCGAGGCTCCTCGACATGAGCCCCGACACGGTCAACGAGTTCGCCCGCAAGCAGATCCTTCCCGCCTTCAAGACCGGGAGGCAGTGGCGCTTCCGGCGCCAGGACATCGCCTCCTTCAAGCGCCACCTGCAGGGCGCTTCGGCGGCCTGAGACTTCGGGCCGGCTTTCGATGGCGGCAGCGGTCTGCCGGAAGGGCGGGGCCGGGGAGGGGCCGGCGGGCGGTGCCGCGACCCCGTCGAGTGCCCCGGAGCCGGTCCGGCCCGTGGGGAGATGATCATGGCGTCGAGCCTTCCCGCTGCACACGAGAGCAAGATCTACTCGAGCTTCTCGCACTTCTACGACCGGATCTTCACGAACGTCTTCATGCACCGCATCCAGCGAGTGCTCGGCGAGCTCGACATCCCCGCGGGGTCGGAGATCCTGGAGGTCGGCGTCGGCACGGGCCTCTCGCTCGAGGCCTACCCGCGCCACTGCAAGGTGACCGCGATCGACCTCGCGCCGGACATGCTCGAGCGGGCCAGGCAGAAGGCGGACGCGCTCGGGATCTCGCACGTGAAGTTCGAAGTCGGAGACGCCCAGGCGCTCGCCTATCCCGACGAGAGCTTCGATTACGTCGTCACGTTCCACGTCGTGAGCGTCGTGCCCGACGCTCAGAAGATGATGCGCGAGATGGTGCGCGTCTGTCGTCCCGGCGGAACGATCGTCGTCATCAACCACTTCCGCAGCGAGCGGGCCCCGATCGCGTGGGTCGTCGACAAGGTCGACCCGGTCACGCGTCACCTGGGGTGGCGGACCACGCTGCGGGCCGAGGACCTCCTGCGGGCGGCGCCGGTCGAGCTCGTCCGCCGCTTCAAGACCTCGCCGCAGTCGCTCTTCACGGTGATGATCGTCCGCAAGCCCGGCGCATCGCGCGGCCGCGCGACCGCCTGACGCGACTCGAGACCGCCTCGGACCGAGGCGCCGAGCGCCCGCTCGACCGGGTCGAAGCAGGATCCGACCGTCGGCGCGGCCCCCGGCGCCCGCGGGCACGCCCGATCACTGACGCGAGGGGCTCGGTTCGCCGGCGATGACGCCGCGCCGGACGAGCCTCGCCGCGTCGACGGCGCCCCGGGTCAACAGCCAGCGCTGGTAGATGCGCAGGGTGTCCCGGTCGGACGCGAACAGGTCGCTCGAGGAGACTTCGCCGAGCACGCGCACGAGGGAAGTGAAGTGCCCCGCGAGTCGCCGGAACATCTCGCGCAGGGGCGGCCGCGTGCTCTCCGCCGTGCGCTGGTAGGCGAGCCGCCCGAGCTCGACGTAGTACGACGGCTGGACGAGCGAGCGCTCGAGGCTGTCGGTGAAGAGCCCCGAGACGAAGAGGGCGGTGTCGCCGACCCGCTTGAAGCGCTCGAAGCGAAGCGCGCCGTCGTCGCCCTGGGCCTCGAGGAACGAGAGCGCGAGCGGTCGGTCGAGGATCTCGGGCTCGGCGCGGACGTGCTGCGCGAGCAGATTCACGAGGTAGAACTCGGTCTCCTCCTCGCCGTGGACCTGCTGGGTGCGCATCGCCGACCGGACCAGGTCGCGAAAGAACTCGGTGGGCCGGGTCTCGAGGATCGCCTGCTCCGCCATCCGCCGCCTCCTCGCGGCCCGCTGGAAGAGCCGCCTCCTGCGCAGCCGGAGGATACGCCGAATCGGCACGTCGATCCACCGCCAAAAAGCGACGGGGGGCGGGTCTCGAGCGGG
>JAGWVP010000152.1 GCA_018970825.1 bacterium
GAAACAACCTGGACCTCGAGATCGCCCAGCTCGACCCGCGGATCGCCTCGGTGCTCGTGAACGAGGAGCGTGCGAAGTTCGACGACCTGATCTTCGCCCGCGCCAAGTACGGCAAGAAGTACACGCCGAGGCTCTCCGGGGACCTCGTCACGTTCAAGACGAAGCCGGGCTCGATCCTCGAGGGACAGGAGGCTCGCCTGATCGAATTGCCCGAGAAGGTGAACACCCTCGAACTCGACGCCGGCATCACGGTGCCGCTGCGCACCGGCGGACGATTCGCGGTGAGCGCGCCCTTCTCGCAGAAGAACGCGCTCACCGACATCCCGTCGGACCAGTGGCTGTCGGCTCTCCGGTTCTCGGTCAGCCAGCCGCTCCTGCGCGACGCGGGCGTGGCCACGAACGTCGCGAGCATCCGGATCGCGGAGTACGACCGGCGCGCGACCGACGTGAAGACACGGCTGCAGGCGATTCGCGTGCTGGCGACGATCGACAAGTCCTACTGGTCGGTCTTCGGCGCCTGGGCCGAACTCGACGTGCGGCGCCAGCAGTACGAGAATGCGCGGAACAACCTGAACCTCGTGCGCCAGCGCGTCGGCGAGGGGATCTCGCCGGCGGTCGAGGTGAACCGGGCCGAGGTCGGCGTCGCGGAACGCCTCGAGTCTCTCGTCCAGGCCGAGACCGCCCTCAAGTTGCGGGAACGCCAACTGAAACTCTACCTGAACTCGCCGGATCTCGAGCTCGGCGCGGCGGTGCTGCTGGTCCCGGAGACCAGGCCCCAGCTCGTGAGATACGACTTCGACCGAGAAGCGCTCGTCCGCCAGGCCCTCGAGGGACGGCTCGAACTCCTCGAACTCGAGTTGAAGCTCGCCTCCGACCTGGTCAAGATCGACTACCTCGAGAACCAGACGCTGCCGATCTTCACGCTCGAGTACAGTTACGCCCCGCTCGGGCAGTCGGGCGACGGCTTCGGATCGTCGTGGAACGACACGTTCGGCGGTCCCTACGACGAGTGGTTCGTGGGTGGACGCTTCGAGATCCCGCTCACGAACCTCGCCCGGCGCTCGAAGCTCGAGCGCGCGATCCTCGAGCGCGAGCAGCGGCTCGCGAGCCGGAAGCTGCGCGAGGTCACGGTCCGCCGCGAGATCTTCGACGCGCTCGACCAGCTCCAGCAGAACTGGCAGCGGATCCTCGCCGCGCGCCAGAACGTGCTCGTGGCCGGCATCAACTACGAGGCCGAACTCGTCCAGTTCCGCGAGGGACTGCGCACGATGACCGAGGTCCTCGAGGCGCTGACGCGTCTCGGCGAGGCGCAGGTGCGCGAGATCAAGGCGATCGTCGACTACCAGGTCGCCCAGATCGACCTGGCCTTCGCGACCGGGACCCTGCTCGGGTACACCCGGGTCTACCTGCCGGGGGGACCGTCGCTGCCCGTCGATACGGGCGCTCTCCCCCCGGGGTCGTCACCGAGAGGCCCGGACGACACCGTGCCCGGCAGCACCGCGCGCTGACTCGGACGGCCCCTCCGGAGCAGCGCCTGTGTCCCCTTCCCGGTGGCGCGAGTGTCAGGCGCCGGCCATCTCGTCCGCCCACGCGGAGACGAGCGGCCCCACGAGGGAGCGTCCGGTCGTCACGTCGAAGCGCGTGAAGACCCAGGCGCCGGCGATCTGCATCGGCACGATGCCGTCGGCCTCCCAGCCGGCAGCGATCTCAGGGTCCTGGAGGATCCAGTCCGACGAATCCGAGAGCCGCCACGAACCGGTCCGCGCCGCGGGCATCGCCGGGTCGAGGATCTCGGCGTCGCGCACGTCCGGGCCGTCGGTCGAGTTCGGGTCGAGCAGCACGTAGTGCGAGGCGACCGTGTCGTCCCAGGTGCCGATCTTCAGCATCAGGAGGAAGTTCGAACGCGCGGAGAGGGCGAGACTCCGGTAGGCGCGCACGAGCGGCGAGCCGTCGCAGAAGCGCGCGGGCCACGAGTCGACGCCCGGGAGCCATTCCTCCTTCACGCCCATCTGGACCGCTCCGAAGGTCACGTCCGAGACCAGGTCGGCGACGAGGGTCGTCATCGAGACGCCCGACTTCGTGTAGTACCAGCCGTTCTGCGCCGCTCGGTTCAGCGTGCGCGGGTTCCAAGTCGATGCTCGCTCGGGCGCCAGCAGGCGCAGGACCATCGCCATGCAGGTGAGCAGGCAGCCCTCGTTGGCGATCGTGTTCCCGTCGGGAAACTCGCGGAGCAGCGAGTTCGCCTCGGCCTTCGAGACGCGGTTCAGCGTCGTCGCGGCCCTCACGACGAGCTTGCGGTCCCACATCAGGTCGCGGCCCCAAGCGGGGTCGTCCTGCCGGAACGGCATCCTCGACGCGACGAGGTCGAACGGCGTGCCGGCGCTCGCGGTCGCGGCACGAGCCGTCCGAGGCAGCGAGCCTCCGGCGCCGAGCGCGGCGCCGGCACCGAGGGCGATCCTCATGAAGGCGCGTCGGCTGGTCCCGGGGGCTTCATCGTTCTTCATGGGAGGAGACTAGGGCCGGACCATCGGCACTGGCAATCCGGGAATTCCCCGACCCGGCTTGGCCCGTCGGCGCCCGGCCCGCGGGTTCGGCGGGGGGTCCTCAGTTCGCGGAGCCGGACCAGGCGCGGCTTCCGGCCACGATCTCGATGCCGAGCGGCGGATCCGGACGCGCGGCGAGGTCGATGCCCCGAACCACGCCCCGGACCCGGTGTCCCGAGGGCCCGATCGAACGAATCCGGAGCCCGCTCGATCTCGGCGAGTCGCCGCAGGTGACCGCGGGGGCCGCCGCATCCCGACGGCAGGCTCCGGCAGGGAACGACCGTCGTGCGAGCAGGCTGCCGTCGGCCGAGCGAATCGCGACCGTGACGCCGCGGTTGCGAACGTCGGCGAGGAGTTCCGAACCGGCGCCGGCCGGAGCGTCCATCCTTCCGGCGAACGAGATCGCGTCCGAGCCCGCGCGCCCATGGAGCGACACGTGCGCCCGGGCCCTCGCCAGGGACTCGGCCGGGCCCGGCACGCTCGATCCGTCGGCCGGGTCCGAGCCACGGTCCGCCTCGTCGCGGTCGAGGATCCCGTCGGAGTCGCGGTCGAGCGCGATCCGCTCGCCGGTGCCGGTAGGCACGCACGTCACGGTGACGGGCTCGGCACCCTCGGCTGCTCTAAGAACCTCCTCCCAGGACCAGGTCTCGCCCGCGCGATCGCTCCGCAGCGCCTCGGCGGAGGTGCGCAGGAGGCCGCGCGCCTCGCCGTCGAGACGTGCCGCGATGACCAGGTCGCAGTCGCCCGCCTCGGCCCGCGAGCGGAGAAGGTCGAGCCGCAGGGAGGAAGCCGACGCCGACGCCGAGCGGAACGTGACCTGCTGCCCGACGATCGGCTTCAGGTCCGTCGGAAACACGAGGAGGTAGTCTTCGGTCGCAGGCGGAAGCCGACCGGAGCTGCCGTCGTTCAGGATGCCGTAGCCGCGCACCTGGTCCCCGATCGGCTCGCGGTCGCCGAAAGGCACGCCGGGCGGAACCCAGAAGAGCCCGACCTTCTCGTAGAGTCCTCGCAGCGAGGGCACCTTCATGAACTCTCGGGGCCCGGGGTTCGGGTTGAGCGCCGAGTGGCCGTCGCTCCCGAAGAAGCCCGCCGACACGCTCACCACGTGGCAGACGCCGCAGGGCTGGCGCTGCGAGAACTCCTCGAACGCGGCCTCCTGAGCGGGTGTCAGCGCGTCGTCGAGTCGCCGAACCGGATTCGGCGGCGGCACGAGCGAGAGCGCGAACGAGGCGAACTCGTCCATCTCCTTGGCACCCACGGGCGTCGCCCGACCGAGAAGGCCGTCGAAGGCCTCCGCGAACTGAAGGAAGGACGCCCTCTCGTCGCTCGAGTCGCCGGGCGAGAGCACGCCGGTCGTGCGGTCGCCACGCCAGTGCATCGGGCCCCCGTGCGCGATGCCGCGCAGGGTCTGCGTCGTCATGGGGCCCTTCATCGGGTGGAAGCGGCGATCGGGGATCCAGCCGCCCGCGCTCGGCAGCGGCGCGATCGGATTCGGGTTGCCGACGACCGACAGGTCGGGGTCGCCCAGGTCCCACGCGAGCGCGTCGAGGTGGCCGAACACGTGGCAGCTCGCGCACGCGTTCTCGCCGTTGCTCGAAGAGAAACGGGCGTCGTAGAGGTAGCGTCGGCCTTCCCGGACCTCGGCCGGCTCGGGGTCGAACATCCGCAGGTGCTGGATCTCGCTTCGCGCCGCGACGTCGACGACCGAGATGCCGTCGTCGAAGCGGGTCGCGACGTAGACGCGTCCGCGGGCGTTGTCGACGACGAGCCCCGTCGGGCCGCCGCCCGAGAGGCTCACGTGGTCGGCCGTGTCGGGCACGATCGCACCCGCCTCGAGCTCCGCCGCGTCGAGGACCGCGAGGACGTCCGACCCCATCGCGGCGACGAAGACGTGGGCCCCGGTCGCGTCGGTCGCGATCGCAACCGGCAGCGCGAGGCTCCGCTCCGCGACGCCCGGGGGGCTCGGGACGACGTCGTAGTCCACGTGCGGGTTCAGCCGCACCGGCGTTGCACCACCGGGCCGGAGTACCGTGACGCGACTCTCGTGGAGGTGCCCTCGGACCGAGTGCCCCGCGACCAGCCCCTCCCCGGCGAAGCGCGTGCGATTGTTCGCCTCGGTGTTCGCGGCGTAGACCGCGCCGGTCGCCGGGTTGACCGCGAGGCCGTAGATCACCGTGCCGACGTCCGACCAGGCCTCGACCTGCCGCGGCGGGTCGGTGGTCGCGTCGATCCGGAAGACGTCGAGATCCGGGAGCGAGAAGCCCATGGCGGCTCGCCAGTCGCGACCGAGCTCGTCGCGCCACGCCCCGGTGGCCGGGTCGAAGCCGACGATCAGGCCCGACTCGGGCTGCGGAATGCCCTCGACGTTCGCGTTCGGCGCGGGAAGCCCGCCCGGCATCGAGAGCCCTTCCACGGTGCACGGTCCGACCGAAGGCCCGCCGTCGCACACGGCCTCCTGCGCAACCGTCGCCGTGCGGTTCCCCGAGAGGAAGACGGCAGCCCACACCTCGGAGCCGTCCGCGCTGGTCGCGAGCGCACGCGGGGTGTCGCCGAACAAGGAGAGGATCGAGGAAGGCGCATCGCTCGCAGGCTCGCCGGAGGACGCCACGTCGAAGACCCAGACGTCGGCGCGCCCCACGCCAGGGGTCGAGAGTTGCGGGTCGACCGGCGAGGCCTGCCCGCGGTGGGCGGTCGTCACGAAGGCACGGGAGCGCCCGGGGCCCGCGAACACGACGTCGCGCGGCTCGTCGCCGACCGGAAGCGTGGCCACGACCCGCGGGGGCGTCGTCCGCAGGTCGACGATGCTCACGCTGTCGGAGAGGTGGTTCACGACCCAGGCGACGTCCCCGTGAACGGCGACGGCCACGGGCTCGAGGCCGACCTTCACCGAAGAGTCCGGCACGAGCCCTGCGTCGCTCGCGGAGAACGTCTCGAGCCGTCCGTCCGGGGTGTTCACCGCGCAAAGCCTCGCTCCGTCGCTCGAGAGCGCGAGCGGTCGCACCGGGCCGCTCTCGAAGTTCACGAACGAGGAAGCGCCCGCCCGCGAGGGATCGGCGAGAATCGCAGCGAACCCGAGCGCACGAAGGACGCCGACCATCCGGGTCCGCCCCGACCGGGAGACGAGCGAGCCCTCGGACCTCACGGGCGAGAGGCTACGACGCCGCGCCCATCGAAGTCCATGCACGACCTGCTCTCTCCGGGGTCAGAGGCCGCTGCGCTCCAGCATTCGCTGGAGGATCCACAACAGGATCGGCATGACGAGCGCGGTCAGAAACCCCGTGAGAGTCGAGGTCTCCCACGGCCAGGTCGAGAGTTGCTTCAGGTTCGCCATCTCGACCGAGAGACTGTCGATCTGGTGCTTGAGCGCCTGCGGATCGTCGGGGCGACCGGCGTCGACCTGCTCGTGCACCCGGGCGTAGACGGTCGCGAGCCGATCCTCGACCTGCGCGATCGCGCGATCCCTCGCGTCCACGAGCCGCTCGTGGATGCCCCGCAGGGGAAGCAGGAAACAGGCGATCCCGATCGGGATCAGGGCGACCGTGAGGGCCCCGACCGCCGGCAGCGCCTGGATCAGATCGCGCCTCATCCCGATCACGTAGGTCGCGAGGAGGATGAAACCCATCCCCGTCAGCGCCGTGAGCCGGGAGAAGGCGTGGAGGGGCTTCGCCCGCCGGATGTCGATCGGTCCGGCGAGAGCGTGGATGCGGTCGACCATGCCGAGCTGGTGGACGGCCTGCGCGAGACTCACGGCCACGACGGCCACGGTCGGAATCGCGACCGGCGCGACCGCCATCCAGAACAGGCGGGCAGAGCCGCCCCACAGTCGGAGCCATCGCTCCGGCGCCACGAGGGCGTTCACCACCAGGGCCCCGACGGCGCAGAGGGTGACGAGGTTCGTCGTGCGCGCGGAGAGCGTCGTCAGTTCGTAGCGAAGCCGCTCGAATTCCTCGTCCCCGACCGCGAGCATCGGTCGGAAGCGGTCCATGCAGGAAGCCGCGATGCGGTCGAGGTTGAACCGCCCCCAGAGCAACGCGGGGGTGATCACGATCGAGAAGAGTTTGGGCCACGGCACGCTGCCCACCGGGACGTTCCCCGTCCACCACAAGCCGCCGAGGAGCCATGCACCCTGGGCGATCGCGATCAGCGCACAGTAGCCGGTGTTCGAGCCCGGGAGACGACCGATCAGGTGAACCAGGCGGTCGAGCCAGCCCGGCGAGTAGGGTACCTCGGCGAGCCGGTGGACGGGCCCCACCTCGTGTCTTGTTCTCGAAGCCATGGGAGATCGTCCTCGTAGTGCATGCCCGACGACGGTGTCCATGCACCGCGGGTGCGCGACGCCTGGCCCCCCGGGGCCGAAGCCTGCAGGGGTGCCGTCCGGAAAAGGCTTGACCGGGGTACCCGCGACCTCGTACCGGGAACGGACCGACCGGTACAGACCCGACCGCGTCCGCCGTGAGGGTGGCCGCCGAGGGTCGCCCGCCCGACCCGAGGAGACTTCCCTTGTTCCCATCGCGCAGCACCACCACAAACCTGCTGTCTCTCCTTCTGCTCGCGGCCTGTGGCGACTCGTCGCCCTCCCTTCCGCAGGGCTCGCCGGCACGCTTCACCGTGAACCCGGGCGTCCAGCTGGTCACCGTGACCGGGGCCGAGCCGAAGCAGCCCCTCACCCTGGTCGACGGGAGCGGTCGGCGGCGGATCACGGTGGTCGCCGACACGCTCGGGCAGGCCGTCTTCGCCTACCTTCCCGCGGAGCACGCGGTCGTCGACCCGTCCGA
>JAGWVP010000153.1 GCA_018970825.1 bacterium
TCGAAGATCATGCAGGAGCGGGCGCAGGCGAACCCGAAGATCGACTTCGTCTGGGACAGCGCGGTCGCCGACATCCACGGTGCGCCGGAGACCGGCGTGACCGGTGTCGTGCTCCGGAACCTGAAGACCGGCGAGCGCACCGAGCGCCGGATCGACGGCGTGTTCGTCGCGATCGGCCACGAGCCGAACACGCGGATCTTCCGCGGCAAGCTCGACATGGACGAGCGCGGCTACCTGGTGACGAAGCCGCGCACCACCGCGACGAACGTCGAGGGGGTGTTCGCGGCGGGAGACGTCGCCGACCCGAGCTACCGGCAGGCCGTCACGGCGGCCGGCACCGGCTGCATGGCTGCGATCGACGCCGAGCGCTTCCTCGAGAGCCTCGGGCACTGAGGAGCCGGCGCGATCGCAACGGGCCCCTCCCGGCGGTCGCCTGCGACCCGGCGGGCGCTAGGCCGTCGGCTGCGACCGGGCCCGTTCCATCTGCGCCCGCCAGAAGTGCTCGTCGGTGAGGGTCGCCTCCTCGATCGAGAGCGACGGTCGCGAGCGGAAGGGCTCGCGGCGCAGGGCGCACGGCTCGACGTCGCAGACCGAGCAGAGCCGGCGACGGCACGGGTCGGTGTGGAAGACGATGTCGCCCTCGATCCCGGGCTGCTCCATCACCCTGCTCTCGTAGTCCTCGACGACCTCGTGGGCGTGTTCGACCGTCCAGAACTCCGGCACGATCAGGTGGGCGTCGGCATGGGTGTCGCGCCCGAAGCGGATCGCGCGCAGCCGGTGGATGCGGATCACGCCGGGAACGCGCGTCGCCTCGCAGGCCTCGACCACGCGCGCGAGCAGGTCCCGGTCCTCCTCGTCGAGCAGTCCGCCCGCCGCGTGCCGGACGAGCTTCACTCCCGTCCACGCGAGGTTCAGCGAGACGAGAAGCGCCGCCACCGGGTCGAGCCAGGCGATGCCGGTCAACCGCACCAGGGCCAGGCCCGCGACGACGCCGACGCTCGTCTTGAAGTCGGAGATGACGTGCTCGCCGTCGGCGACGAGCGTGAGCGAGTTCGACGTGCGCCCGGCCGAGACGAGGTACCAGCCGAGCAGCAGGTTCACGATCCCGGCGGCGACGGTGAGCGCGAGCCCCAGGTCGAGGGCGGCGATCTTCGGGCCCTCGACGAGATCCTGGATCGCGTACCAGACGATCAGGACCGCGGCGAAGGAGATGAGCCCTCCCTCGAAGACCGCGCTGAAGTACTCGATCTTGCCGTGGCCGTAGGGATGCTCGCGGTCGGCGGGCCGGGCCGCGAAGCGGAGTCCCGCGAGCGCGAACGCGGCGGCGACCACGTTCGCGATCGACTCGAGCGCATCCGAGTAGATCGCCGCCGAGCCCGTCACCCAGTAGGCGAAGAACTTGGTCGCGAGCAGGAGCGTGCCGACCACGAGGGAGGTGAGACCTGCGCGCAGCCGGAGACGCTTCTCGGCTTCGAACGCCGCCAGCGCGTCCTCGGAAATCGGCTTCGCCACGCCTCCTCGATGCAGGACGGACGGCGGGGACGCAACGGCCCGGCCCCGGCACGGGCGAGCCCACCGCCGCGGCCCGGCCAAACGCCCGCCCCCCGGGGCCCGCGCGGCTCTCGACCGGGCCGTCCGCCCCGGTCGGGACGAAGCCGCTCCTAGACGTCCCCGCGGCCGAAGTCGGAGCGGTGCCAGGTCACCCAGAGCGCCGTGCCCACCGACCCGCCGATCGCGACCGCGAAGTAGGCCGCCGCGGCCGCGAGCGGCGGCAGGTTCGGGCCGGTCGCGAAGTACCAGAAGAGCGCGAGGTTCAGCGGAACCCAGAAGGCGTAGGCGATCGACAACGGCACGGCGAGCGGCGAGCGACGCCGCAGCGACCATGCGTACGTCCCGAGGAGGACGGCCATGAGTCCTCCGAGCAGGACGTTCGGCACGAGTCCCTCGATCCGCCGTCCGAGCAGGACGATTCCGCCCATCGCGGGGTTGCGCAGCCACTGCAGCGACTTGCTCGCGTTCGAGACCGCGAGCAGCGCGAAGAGCACCGCCATCGCGTCGGGAAAGCCGCGGCGTGGAGAGCTCAAACCGGGGACTCCGCGGCCCCGACGCGCGACGCCCGTTCCTCGTCCTCGGGCAGGCCCGACCAGGTCCGCTCGTCCTGCGGACCGCGGGCACGCCGCACCTCGACCGGGATGCCGGTCAGGTGCGCCATGCCGGAGATCCGCTCGAGACGCCCGGGGCCGTCGGCCGCGAGCAGGTTCACGTTCACGCCGCGCGTGCGGCTCGCGACCCCGAGCCCCTTCGCGTGCTGGTGTCCCCAGCCGTGGGGCAGCGCGACGGTCCCGGGCAGCAGGTCGTCGAGCAGCTCCACCGGGAGCCGCACCGTGGCCGTGTCCGAGATCACGTCGGCCGGATCGCCCGAGGCGAGCCCGAGCCGGGTCGCGTCCTCGGGATGGACGTAGAGGACGTTTCCGTCGCGGCCGCCGTCGACGAACTCCTCGAAGTTGTGCGTCCAGGAGTTGTGGGTCGTGACCGAGCGGCGGGTGATGAGCCGGAGACGGTCGTCGACGCGGGCGAGGTCCCTTTCGAACTCCGCGTCGAGCGCACGCGCCTGCTCGACGAAGACCGGCGGCGCGAGCTGGACGCGCCCGTCGTCGGTCACGCAGCGCTTGCCGAGGTAGTCGCCGCCGGCGTGATCCGGGCGCAGGCGGCCGTGGCGCTTTCGCAGGAGGTCCGCGAACCGGCCCTCGCCGCCGAGCCGCAGCAGCATCGACAGGATCCACTCCTGCGGCACGCCGTCGCCCCGCCCCGGCCGAAGCCGCGCCTGCAGGCGGCCGAGCAGCTCGACGGCCCGCTGCGCCGCCTTCGACCCGAACAACCCGACCCCGCACGCGCGGGCGAGCCGAAGGTAGATCGTCGCCTCGTCGAGCTGCTCGCCCTCGGGCGGCACGATCGCGTCGGTCGCCTGCAGGTAGGGCCGCGCCTGCATGCCGAGGAAGAGCGGGAAGACGAACGGCAGGTCCGGGCGCTGCAACGGCGTCGTCGCGGGCAGGACCCAGTGCGCGAGCGAGGCGGTCTCGTTCAGCCAGACGTCGACGCACACGAGCAGCTCGAGGTCGGCGAGCGCGTCGCGCAGCCTCCCCGCGTTCGGCATCGTGATGAGCGGGTTGCCTCCGGTCACGAAGAGCGCGCGCACCTGTCGCGGACCGGGCGTCAGGATCTCGTCGGCGAGCATGCCGCCCGGGAACGCGTCGTTCACCGAGGTGAAGCCGCCGAGCCGGGAGGAGTGGCGCTTCGTCATCACGCCGTACTTCTTGCCGAAGCGCGCGAAGTCGAAGATCCCGTTGCCGACGAGCGTCCCACCGCGCCGGTCGAGGTTGCCGGAGACCGCGTTGATCACCTCCTGCAGCCAGAAGGCGAGCGAGCCGTGGCGGCCCATGTTCACGCCGGTCGAGGAGTAGAGAGCCGCTCCGTCGGCCTCGCGGTAGGAACGCACGATCTCGCGCAGCGTCGCGGCCGGCACGCGGGTCAGCGCCTCGGTGCGCTCGGGGGTCCACGGGCGTGCGAGCTCGGCGACCTCGGCGAATCCGTTCGCGTGGCGCGCGACCGTCTCCCGGTCGACCCCTCCGCTCGCGATCAGCTCCTGGAGGAAGGAGAGGAAGAAGTAGACGTCGGTGTCCGGCCGGATGAAGACGTGGTCGGTCGCGACCTTCGCGGTCTCGGTGCGACGCGGGTCGACGACCCACACCCGTCCGCCGCGGGCCGCGATCTCGCGGAGGCGCCGCGACGGGTTCGGCACCTGCAGGAAGCTCCACTTCGAGACGACCGGGTTCGCCCCGACGACGACGAGACACTTCGTGCGGTCGACGTCGGGAAACGGCTGGGTCAGCGCGAAGCCGTAGACCTCGCGCGCGACCGCGAACTTGTTCGCGCAGTCCTGGGTCGCCGAGGCGTACATGCTGCGCGAGCCGATGCCGTCCATGAAGCCCTGGGCGAAGATCGGGTGGAGCACGCTGAATCCCGCGGCGGTCCCGACGTACATCGCGATCGCGTCCGCGTCGCGCTCGCCCACGAGTCGCTTCACCCGGGTTCCGATGTCGTCGAGCGCCTCCTCCCAGGTCGCTTCCCGGAAGCCGTCGCCGTGGCGCTTCATCGGCCGGCGCAGGCGGTCGGGCGAACCCAGGATGCGGTGCTGCTTCAATCCCTTCGGACAGCCGAAGCCGCCGGTCGCGACGTGGTCCGCGTCGGGCCGGATCGCGACCACCCGCCCGTCCTCGACGTCGACCTCGAGACCGCAGAGCGCCTCGCAGATCCGGCAGAAGGTGGTCTTCGTCTCCATGGCGTGCCCGGGCGCCCGACCATGGCACCGGCCCCGCCGCCTGTCCACGGGCGGCCTCGCCGGCTCAGAGCCGGACGGGGATGCCGCGGTCCCGGAGGTACTCCTTGCACTCGCGGATGCCGATCTCCCGGTAGTGGAAGATGGAGGCCGCGAGCACGGCGCTCGCGTGGCCCTCGGCGAGCCCCGCCCAGAGGTGTTCGACGGTGCCGGCGCCGCCCGAGGCGATCACCGGGACGGAGACCGCCTCGGAAACCGCGCGCACGAGGGGGAGGTCGTAGCCCTCCTTCGTCCCGTCGCGGTCCATGCTGGTGAGCAGCACTTCTCCCGCCGCGTCGTCGGTCAGGCGGCACGCCCACTCGACCGCCTCGATCCCGGTCGGACGACGGCCGCCGTGGGTGAAGACCTCCCAGCGCGGCTCTCCTCCGGGCCCGGGCTCGACCCGCTTCGCGTCGATCGCGACCACGATGCACTGGGTGCCGAACTTCGCCGCCGCGCGCCGCGGCAGGTCGGGATCCGAGACCGCGGCCGTGTTGATCGAGACCTTGTCGGCGCCGGCGCGCAGGAGCGTGCGGATGTCGTCGAGCGTGCGCACGCCTCCGCCGACGGTGAGCGGCATGAAGCAACGCTCGGCGGTCGCGCGGACGACGTCGAGGATGATGCCCCGCTCCTCGTGGGAGGCCGTGATGTCGAGGAAGCAGAGCTCGTCCGCGCCCTCGCGGTCGTAGCGCTCGGCGATCTCGACCGGGTCGCCCGCGTCGCGCAGACCGACGAAGCCGACGCCCTTCACGACCCGCCCGTTCTTCACGTCGAGGCAGGGGATGATGCGCCGGGCGAGCACCTCAGGCGCCCCGCCCGCCTGCGGCGGCCGCGACCGCCTCGGGCAGGCGGATCGCGCCTTCGTAGAGCGCCCGGCCGATGATGACGCCGCAGAGGTTCGCGCCGCCGTCGAAGGCGGTGCGCGCCCGGCGCACGTCGTCGAGCGTCGCGACGCCGCCGGAGACGATGACCGGCACCGTCGTGCGGGCGGCGAAGGCGACGGTCGCGTCGAGGTTCGCGCCGTGGCCGGTGCCGTCGCGCCGGATGTCGGTGTAGACGATCGCGGCGGCTCCCGCGCGGGCGGCCGTCTCGGCGACCCGAGAGGACGGGATCTCGGCGTCCTCGAGCCATCCCTCGACCGCGACCTTGCCGTCGCGCTCGTCGATGCCGACCGCGACACGGCCGGGCCAGCGCGCGCAGGCCGCCTCGACGACGGCAGGGTCGCGCGCGGCGGCCGTGCCGAGGATCGCGCGCTCGGCGCCGGCTTCGAGAACGTGCGCGATCGAGTCCGCGTCCCGAAGTCCGCCGCCGACCTGCACCGGGATGCGAAGCGCCGAGCAGATCGCGGCGATCACCGAGCCGTGGGAGCGCGCGCCGCGCGCCGCGCCGTCGAGGTCGACGACGTGGAGCCGGGTCGCTCCCTCCGATTCCCAGCGCCGTGCCATCGCGACCGGGTCGTCGCCGTAGACCTTCTCCGCCGCGAAGTCGCCCTGCACGAGCCGCACGCAGCGGCCGCCGCGGAGGTCGATCGCGGGGATCGCCTCGAAGCGCCGCGCGCTCACGCCGGGACGGCCACCCGCACGGGGCCGGACGCCGCGCGGACGAAGTTGCGGAGCAGCCGGAGACCGGTCGCCTGGCTCTTCTCCGGGTGGAACTGGGTCGCGAACAGCGCGTCGCGGGCGACCGCCGCGACGAACTCCTCGCCGCCGTACTCGCAGGTCGCCGCGACCACCGCCGGATCGGAAGGCTGCGCGTGGTAGGAGTGGACGAAGTAGACCCAGCCGCCCTCCTCGATGCCCTCGAGCGCGCCGCCGGGGCGCCGGATCCGGAGCCCGTTCCAGCCCATGTGGGGGATCTTCAGACCCGGCGTGCGGAAGCGCACGACGCGCCCGGCAAGCACGCCGAGCCC
The DNA here is from genome assembly GCA_018970825.1 of bacterium. Lineage (GTDB taxonomy): Bacteria > Desulfobacterota > Binatia > UBA12015 > UBA12015 > REEB422. The sequence goes on from JAGWVP010000153.1 coordinate 6,285, forward strand.
CGCCACCGGCCCGAACTCCTCGGACTCCTCGAACAGGATCTGCATGCCGACGCAGATCCCGAGGAAGGGCCGCCCCGAGACCGCCGCGGCCCGCACCGTCTCGACGAGCCCCGAGGCCTCGAGGCTCGCCATGCAGGCGCCGAACGCTCCGACGCCCGGAAGCACGACGGCCGTCGCGCGCTCGACGTCGCTCCGCTCGCCGGTCACCCGGACCTCGACCTCGCAGCCGGCGTCGGCGGCCGCGCGCTCGAGCCCCTTGGCCGCGCTGCGCAGGTTGCCGACCCCGTAGTCGACGATCGCGATCACAGGACGCCTTTGGTCGAGAGCACTCCGCTGACGCGCGGGTCGAGCGCGGTCGCCTGGTCCATGGCGCGGCCGAGCGCCTTGAAGGTCGCCTCGATCATGTGGTGCGGGTTGCGACCGCGGATGCAGTCGACGTGCAGGTTCAGCTTGAGCTCGTTCACGAACGCGAGCAGGAAGTCGTGCACGAGCGAGGTGTCGAAGTTCCCGACGCGCTCGCGCCCGGGATCGAGTTCGTAGACGAGGTAGGGGCGTCCGCTCAGGTCGACGACCACCGAGACCAGCGCCTCGTCGAGCGGGACCGTCGCCTGCCCGAAGCGACGGATGCCGACCTTCGACCCGAGCGCGTCGCGGAAGGCCTGGCCGAGCGAGAGCCCGACGTCCTCGACGGTGTGGTGCTGGTCGACCTCGAGATCGCCCGTCGCCTCGACCACGAGGTCGAAGAAGCCGTGCTTCGAGAACAGCTCGAGCATGTGGTCGAGGAACGCGACGCCCGTGCGGATGCGCGAGGTGCCGCGGCCGTCCACGACGAGCTCGACCGAGACCGTGGTCTCGTGCGTCTTGCGGGCGATCGCTCCGCGCCGCGCGGCTCCGCTCGCGCGCCCCGGCCTCGCCGTCGCCCGGGCCGCGGGCCGCGGCGCCGCGGCTCCCCCCTTGCTCCGTCTCGCCGTCGCCATCGGGCCTGTTTCGCATACGGCAGGGCCCCGTGCGACCCCCGGCGACGGTCGTGGGA
>JAGWVP010000154.1 GCA_018970825.1 bacterium
CAGGCCGCCTTCACGGCCATGGGCTTTCGACCCACCATGATCGAGATGGCGCGGGAAATCGTGCGGGACGGGGTCGGGGGCCCGTCGGGGCCGGCCAGGCGGAAGGGGCGCGGGGGCGAGGGCGGCAGGGACTGAGCCCGGCTTGACCGTGGGAGGCGCGGCAGACACGTCTTCCTAAGCGGCTGCGTCCCCCACCCGGAGAACGCGGAGCGCGTCGATCCATGGTGAACTCCAACGAGAACGACCTCCCGGAGATCTCCGTCGTCATCCCGATGCTCGACGCCGAGGCGACGCTCCCGCGCTGCCTCGCCGCGCTCGATCGGCAGGAGAACCCGCCCGGGCGCTTCGAGCGGCTGGTGGTCGACAACGGCTCGAGCGACGCCTCGGTCGCGATCGCGCGCGCGCACGCCGGCGTCACGCTCCTCGAGGAGCCTCGCCGCGGGGCCTACGCGGCCCGCAACCGGGGCCTCGCGGCCTCGCGAGGCGCGATCCTCGCGTTCGTCGACCCGGATTGCGAGCCGGGGCCCCGTTGGCTCGCGCGCATCGCCGAGGACTTCCGCGACCCCGAAGTGCGCGTGGTGTGCGGCCGGCGGCGGGTCGGCCGTGGCGCGCCGATGCTCGAATCGCTCATGGACTACGAGGTCGCGAAGGACGAGCGCGTGCTCGGCGGGAGCGATGCCGCCGCCTTCTACGGCTTCACCTGCAACATGGCCGTGCGTCGCGAGGTCTTCGACCTCCTCGGCGCCTTCGCCGACCTCCGGCGCGGTGCCGACACCCTGCTCGTCCAGGCGGTCGCCTCGCGCTGGGGGCCGAAGGCGGTCCGGTTCGACCCCGAGATGGAGGTGGTGAACCTCGAACTCGACGGACCGGTCGCCTACTGGAAGAAGGTGTTCCTCTACGGGCTCCACCGCCGCCGCAACAACGCGATCCTCGCGTCGCGCCCGCTCTCGGGGGCGGAGCGTCTCGCGGTGTTCCGGGACGTGGTCCGCCGGGAGCGATACTCGCCGGCGCGGGCGGCGGCCCTCCTTCTGTCGCTCGCGATCGGTGCGGCCTGCTGGCGCGCTGGATGGATCGTCGGCAGGCTCGCGCCCAGGCCCGTGCCCGGGGCCGCCGCGAAGGGCCCGGGCGGCACGCCGCCTCCGCCTCCCGGAGCCTGATCGGTCCTTCAGTCCGCTTGCGCCGCGTGCGCCGGCGTCAATCCCGCCCCGCAGCGGGCGCAGAAGCGAGCCTCGGGGTCGATCGAAGCGTGGCCGCAGCCCGGGCAGGGGGGGCAGGCCGCGCGGATGCGCGCACCGGTCGACAGCGCTTCCGCGGTCGCGATCCCGGTCGGCACCGCGATGATCCCGTAACCCGCGATCATGAGAGCGCTCGCGAGCGCCCGGCCGAGGGTCGTTTGAGGAGCCACGTCGCCATAGCCCACCGTGGTGAGCGTGACGATCGCCCAGTAGACCGACGTCGGGATGCTCGTGAATCCGTTCGCCGGCCCCTCCACCAGGTACATGAGCGCGCCCACGATCACGACGATCGTCGCGACCGCGAGCAGGAACACGGCGATCTTCGGCAGACTCGCCCGCAGGGCGGCACCGAGCCTCCGTGCCTCGCGATTGTACTCGGAGAGCTTCAGCACCCGGAAGATCCGGAGCAGGCGCACGGCCCGCACGACGATCAACTCCTGGCTGCCCGGGACGAGGAACGACAGGAAGGACGGCACGATCGCGAGCAGGTCGACGACGCCGAAGAAGCTCCGCGCGTAGCGCAGGGGCTCGGCCACGGAGAGGAGCCTCAGGACGTACTCGACGAGAAAGAGCAGCGTGAAGGCCCATTCGAGCAAGTAGAGCCGTCGCCCATGGACGGCCTGCACGTGCGGCACGCTCTCCAGCATGACCGCGGCGACGCTGCCGAGGATGGCGAGCAGCAGCGCCACGTCGAAGGCCTTTCCCGCCGGCGTGTCGTGTCCGAAGATGACCTCGAACATCCGGGCGCGCCAGGGCGTCGGGTGCGGTCGATTCGGGTCCTCGTGCTCCGGGTGCGAATGAGGGGTCACGGGAGGAAGTAGAAGGCGATCCCGAGGATCACGTACACGGCGAGCAACTGCACGCCCTCGAGCCAGTGGGACTCGCCGTCGGCCGACACCAGCGCGAGAATCGCGACCGCGATCGCGACCGACACGACCTCGAAGACGGAGAAGCGCAGGTCCATCGGGTTGCCCATGAAATGGCTTGCGAAGACCAGGACCGGGGCGACGAACAGCGCGATCTGGATGCTCGATCCGACCGCGATGTTCATCGCGAGGTCCATCTTGTCCTTCATCGCGACCAGCACGGCCGTGCTGTGCTCGGCCGCGTTGCCGATCACCGCGACGAGGATCACGCCGACGAAGACCTCGGTCATCCCGAACCGGTGCGCGGCTTCCTGGACCGAGCCGACCAGGATCTCGCTCATGACGGCGACGAGGGCCGTCGCGACGAGCAGGAGGAGCGCGGCCTTCCCGTGTCCCGAGCCGGTGTGCGAGGAGGCGCCGGGTCCGAGCCCGTCCTCCGGCCACTCCTCGACCGGGCCCTGTCCCGCGTAGAGGTGGCGATGGGTCCGCAGCGAGAAGGCGAGACTCGCGAGGTAGACCGCGAACAGCACGACCGCGATCTCGAGGCTCAGCTCCTTCTCGTGGGCGCTCGGGTGGTTGCGCGTCACGATGTGGAAGATCGCCGGCACGACGAGCCCGACGACGGAGAGGGCGAGCAGCGTGGCCCCGGCGCTCGCGGCGGTCCGGTTGAAGCGCTGCCTCTCGTGGCGGACGCCGCCGGCGAGAGCCGCGACGCCGAGCACGAGCAGGACGTTTCCGATGATCGAGCCCGTGAGAGACGCCTTCACCATGTCGTGGAGCCCTGCGCGGAGCGCGGTGAGCGCGATGATGAGTTCGGCCGCGTTGCCGAAGGAGGCGTTCAGCAGGCCGCCGACGCCGGCGCCGAGTCCCTCGGAGAGTTCCTCGGTCGCGCGGCCCATCCAGCCCGCGAGCGGCACGATCGCGAGCGCGGAGGCGGCGAAGATCCACACCGGGTCGGCGTGCGACCATTCGAGCGCCAACGCGACCGGGATCAGGGCGAGCAGGGCATCGAGGGGGCGAAACTCGAGGCCGGCGACGACGAGCGGCATTCGATCTCCTCTCAGGGGGGCGGGGCGCCGCGGGCGGCGGATCCGGGGACGAGGGCTGCGGCCCCCTCGGGGTCGCTCAGGGCGGATCGCGCGCCCGCGTGATCCGGCGCGATGCGGAGAGCATCCTGCCAGGCGGCGACCGCTTCGTCGCGTCGGCCGAGCGCGACCGCGACGACGCCGGCCCGGTAGCGCGCCTCGGCGTCCCCGGGGGCGAGCGTCGCGGCCTTGCGGAAGGCATCGAGCGCGACGGGCAGGGCGCCCCGCGCGAGCTCGGCCGAGCCGCGGTTGAACCATGCGTCCGGCTGGCTCGGCGCGATGCGGGTCGCGTTCGAGAACGCGTCGGCCGCACCGGGTGCGTCGCCCTGCTCGAGCAGGGCGGCCCCGAGGTCGTTCCAGGCTTCCAGCGACTCGGGCGCGATCCCGATCGCGGTGCGGTAATGGGCGATCGCCCGGTCGCGGGCCCCGTTGCGAGCCTCGAGGATGCCGAGGTTCACGTGGACCCCGGCGAGACCCGGGCGTTCCTCGAGCACCTGCTCGTAGAGCTCGATCGCGCGCCGGTCGTCGCCCCGGTCCATCAGGGCCAGCGCGAGCGACGAGCGGGCGAAGGGATTGCGTCCGGTCGCGGCGAGCGTGCGTTCCATCAGGGTCACCGTATCCCGCCAGCCGAGGCTCTGCCGCCAGGCGAGGCCCGCGAGTGCGAGGCACGCCGCGGCCGCGAGGCCCGCGGTCGCGCGCCGCGCGGTCCCCTCGGGGACCACCGCAGGATAGGCGCCGGCGAGCCCGAGCACGAGCCCCACCGAGGGCAGGTAGGTGTAACGATCCGCGATCGACTGCACGCCGACCTGCACGATGCCGACGACCGGCAGGAGGGCGACGAGGAACCAGGCCCAGCCCGTCGCGAGCGACGGCAGCAGGCTTCGGCCCCACCAGCACGCGGCCGTGACGACGACGAGCGCCGTCCCCGCCGCGACTCCCGCGGCAGGCCCCCAGCCCGACTCGGGGAACGGGACGACGGCGGCGAGGCCCGTCGGCCAGGCCGTCAGGCCGAGGTAGCGCAGCGGCGCGATCGCCGCGTTGGCGAGCCGCTCGCCGAGCGGCAGGCGGTCGAGCCGGGCGATCGCACCGGCGCCGCGCTGGGCCGCGATCGCGATCCCGGCGGAGAGCGCGGAGAGGATCCACAGGGGCCACTTCTCGACGACCAGGCGGGGCAGGTCGGAAGCTTTCGCGAGACGGCCGAGCGGCCACCCGTCGAGCAGCAGCAGGAGAACCGGCAAGGTCACGAGCATCGGCTTGCAGGCGAGAGAGAGTGCGAGCAGGACCGCGGCCCCGGCCGTCCCCGGCGCGCGCGCGCGATCGATCGGTCGGCCCGGATGCGCGAGGTCGCCCGGGCGGGATCCGATCCAGGCGTGGATCGCGAGCAGTCCGAAGAGGGCGGAGAGCACGTCCTTGCGCTCGCTGATCCACGCGACCGACTCGACGCGCAACGGGTGCACGGCCCAGGCGATCGCACCCGCCGCGGCGACCGGGGCCGAGCCCACGATGCGCGCGACCAGCGCGAAGACCAGGACCGCGTTCGCGCCGTGCAGCAGCAGGTTCGTCAGGTGGAAGCCTCCGGGTGCGAGCCCGTGGAGGCCGGCATCGAGCATGAGGCTCGCCCAGGTGAGCGGATGCCAGTTGCCGGTCTCGAAGGAGCGCAGCGCCCAGGCGAGCCCCCGGGCGGAGAGCCCGTCGCGCACCATCGGGTTCGCGGTGACGTAGACGTCGTCGTCGAAGGTGAGGAATGCGCCTCCGAGCGCGGGCAGGAAGGGGAGGACCGCGAGCAGGAAGACGGCGGGTGTCCACCACGGGGCGTTCGCGGTCGCCGGGGCGAGGCCGTCCGCCGTTCTTCCCGAGCCCGTTCCCGCGGTGCCGCGGCGGTGGCTCCCGGCGGGCGGGTGGCTCGCGGCGGCGCGCGGGGCGGGGCTGCCCGTGGGCGATGGACTGCGACGGCGAGCCATGGCGCGATCTCCGACGGCCCGAACCTGTCCGGTCGAGGCGCGGCCCGCAAGCCGTCGCCCCGGCGCCCGCCTTCGTCGGCCGCGCCGGGGCTGCTAGGACCCGGGGCGATGGAGCGCGTCGGCTGGATCGGGACCGGGGTCATGGGGGCCTCGATGTGCGGGCACCTGGTCTCGGCCGGCCATCGGGCGACGGTCTTCACCCGGACCGCCGCGAAGGCCGACGCGCTCGTCGCGCGCGGTGCGAAGCGGGTCGACTCGCCGCGCGCGGTGGCGGAGTCGTCCGACGTCGTCTTCGTGATGGTCGGCTTCCCGGCCGACGTCCGCGAGGTCGTGCTGGGCGAGCGCGGTGCCCTCGCGGGGGCCGTGCCGGGGACCCTGCTGGTCGACATGACCACGAGCGAGCCGGAACTCGCCCGGGAGATCGAGCGCGAGGCGATCGCGCGCGGGGTCGGGGCGCTCGACGCCCCGGTCTCGGGCGGCGACGTGGGCGCGCGCGAGGCCCGCCTGTCGATCATGGTCGGAGGGCTTCGCGAGCACTTCGAGCGGGCGCAGCCGCTCTTCGAGCGGATGGGCCGGACGATCGTCCACCAGGGACCGGCCGGCGCGGGGCAGCAGGCGAAGCTCGTCAACCAGGTACTGGTCGCCTCGGGCATGGTCGGCATCTGCGAGGCGCTGCTCTTCGCGAGCCGCGCGGGTCTCGACCCGGAGACCGTGCTCGCCTCGGTCGCCGGCGGTGCGGCCGGTTCGTGGGCGCTCTCGAACCTGGGCCCCCGCATCCTGCGGCGGGACTTCGCCCCGGGCTTCCTCGTCGAGCATTTCGTGAAGGACCTCGCCATCGCGGTCGCCGAGGCGCGTCGCATGGAGCTCGACCTTCCGGGGCTCGCCCTCGCCGAGCGACTCTACCGCGAGTTGCTCGCGCAGGGACACGCGCGCTCGGGCACGCAAGCGCTCGTCCTCGCGCTCGCGAAACTCTCCGGCATCGAGGCCTGACGCCCACGTCGCGGCGGTGCGGGCCCGGGGGCGGCTTCGCCCGGTCCGGCCACGTGCGTGGCCGCCCGGACCGCGACGCTCAGGCGGCGGCGGTCGCGGCGGCGACGGCCGCGCGACGCTTCAGGTAGGCGTCGCGCACGATCGCGATGTCTTCGAGGTAGGGCCCGAGTTCCTCGACCGTGAGCGCCTGCGGCCCGTCGCACAGCGCCTTCGACGGGTTCGGGTGGAAGTCGACGAGCACCAGGTTCGCACCCGCGATCACGCCCTGCGCGGTCACGTGGTGGATGTCGGTCAGGCCGTCGGGCGCGAGTTCCTTGCGGCCGACCGAGTGCGAGGGGTCGATCGCGACCGGGAGCCGCGTGAGTCGCTTCACGACCGGGACGTGCGCGAAGTCGACGAAGTTGCGGTGCGGGTCGCCCAAGTTCGTCTTCATGCCGCGCAGGCACAGGATGATGTTGCGGTTCCCCTCGCTCGCGACGTACTCGCAGGCGTTGAGCGACTCCTCGAGCGTGATTCCCATGCCGCGCTTGAAGAGCACCGGGAACCGGTTCTGCTGACCGACGAACTTCAGCAACTCGAAGTTCTGCGCGTTGCGCGTGCCGATCTGCAGCATGACGCCGGTCGGGGAGCCCGCCGCGTCCAGCGCCTCGTCGATCTCGGAGATGTGCGACTCGTGCGTCACTTCCATCGCCACGACGCGGATGCCGTACTTGCCGGCGAGTTCGAAGACCCAGGGCAGGCAGGCCTTGCCGAGCCCCTGGAAGTCGTAGGGGCTCGTGCGCGGCTTGTAGGCGCCCATGCGGGTGGTCGTGATGCCCGCCGAGCGCAGCGCCCGGAACATCGCCTCGGCGTGCTCCGGCGTGTCGACGGCGCACAGCCCGGGGAGCACGTGCAGCGAGTCCTGGTCGAAGACGACGCCCTGGTACTCGAATCCGACCGCCTCGACCTGCCCCTTGTGGCGGCCGAGCATGCGGTACTTCTCCGAGATGCGCACCACGCGCTCGACGCCGTCGATCTCCTCGAAGGCGGTGGTGGGAATCGTCGAGGTCGACCCGATCAGGTAGATCTCGATGAGCGAGCGGGTCGAGCCCGTGACCTCGTGGACGCGGGCCGTCACGCCG
>JAGWVP010000155.1 GCA_018970825.1 bacterium
TCAGGTAGAAGCTCGTCGCGGCGATCGTCGCGAGGAGTTCCCAGTCGCGGACCGTGTCGCGCGCCTTGCAGCCGTCGAAGTTCGGTCCGTTGCACGGAGCACCGGTGCCGCGCTGCACGAGCGGCGACGCGCCGGTCGGGGTCAGGTTGCCGACGAGCCCCACCTGGTCGCCGACCGAGTGCTCGTTGTCGACCAGGTAGTGCCAGAAGAACTGCCCCAGGATGAGCCAGGTCGCGCGCGGGTTCAGCCAACGGACCCACGTCGGCCGGTCGAACCCGATCATGCCCTGCCACATGTTCTTCTGGACGGTGCCGAAGAGCTGCGAGGGAAGGATCGGGGAGCGCAGGTCGCCGCTGTTGAACGGCATGCCGATCACGAAGACCTGCTCGGTCTTCAGCACGGCCTCGGTGAAGTCGTCGAAGTAGTTCGCGGAGAACCCGACGTTGTGGGTGTACGGCGTGTAGTAGTAGGCGGGGAGCTGGCCCGCGCTGAACGCCTGGAGCGCCTCTTCCTGGTCGAGGATCGCGCGCACGAAGGCCGTGTTGGCGCCGTCGTCCTGGTTGTAGCGCGAATAGATGTAGGCGACCGTGAAGTCGATCGACGCCGGCCCCTGTCCGCCGAACCGGATGCCGGCCTGGCTGTTCTCCTTGATGTTGCGCGCGTAGTCGCCCTGGATGAACAGGGTCGTGTCGCGCGCGAGGCCGCCCGGGAAGACGCCCGCGTAGTCGATCGGGCTGATGATCGGCAGGCTCCACGGCGAATACGGGAGGAAGCGCCGCTTGTTGGGCTGCCAGGTGCCGGGGTTCCAGAACGCCTCGAGATAGCCGTTGTTCACCGGGCCGAAACTGCCGACCTGGTAGAGACCCTTGATGCCCCAGTAGGGAATGCGCAACTGGTCCCAGCTGTGGCCGATCTCGGTCTCCTGCTGGAGGTGCCAGGTGAGGTCGAGGGCGTTCACGCGGTCGAGCAGCCGGAAGTTGTCGGTCTCGCCCCAGACGATCTGCTGCCGTCCGATGCGGAAGCTGAGCGGTGCGCCCTTGAAGGCCAGGTCGACGTAGGCCTCGCGCAGCGTGTTCTCGTACTTCACCGCGTCGCGAGCCCACTTCGGGACCGCGGCCTGCGAACCAGGCAGCGACTGCCCGGCGAGCCCGACGGTCGGGATCTTGTGGCCCGTGAAGTCGTAGAGGGCGCCGCCCGGGGCGAAATCGTAGTAGCTGTCGTAGACGCCCCGGTAGAGGAGATAGCCCTTCACGCTGTCGAGGAAGTCGGGGGCGTCCCACCGCGACGCGACCTTGTCGTCCTTGATGAAGTCGTAGTCGAGTCGGATGCGGGCGACGTTGCGCTGCTGCACCGGCATGTACTCGCTCGGCGTGCGCATGCGGATCAGGTTCTGGGCCGAGAGGTCGCCCGAGACCTGGAGGTCGCCCCAGCGCAGCGTCGCCCCCGCCGGTCCCGCGCCGAGCGCGCAGTAGAGCACCGCCGCGAGCGCGACGAACGCCGTCCGCACCCTCGTTCGAATCGTCCCCATCGATCCCTCCTCGCGACCCCCGGAGCGCGGGAACCGTGCGCGACTCTCGGCGGGCCCCCGCTCGCGGACGCCCGCCTTATCCCAAGATCGGCCGGTCGAGGCAAGGGAACCCGGGCCGCTCGGTCCGCGGTGTCGGCTGCGAGTGCGCGCGAAGCATCGCGGCGGCGAGATGCGCTCGTCCGCCGTGCCGCCTTCGCGAGCATCGGCGGAATTCCGCGCGTCAGGTCGGTCCGAGGAATCGCTCGACTTTCGCACGCACCAGCGATGCGTCGACGACGGGCTTCGCGAGATAGTCGTCGCAGCCGTTCTCGATCGCCTGCCGCTCGTCGTCCGCCATGGCCTGCGCGGTGATCGCGACGATCGGGATGCGGCTGCCGGTCTCGCGTGCGCGAATCCTCCGCGTCGTCTCCCAGCCGTCCATGACCGGCATCTTCAGGTCCATGAAGACGAGGTCCGGTCGATGAGCTTCGATCGAGGCGAGCGCCTCCGCTCCGTTGGTCGCCTCGACGATCTCGAAATCGCCGATCCTTCTCAGGCGGAACACGAGGATGCGGCGGTTGTCCTCGTTGTCCTCGACCACCAGGATCCGCTTGCGCGTCGTCGTCATCGTCCGCCGTTCACCCCGGCCGCGCGATCGCCGTCGCTTCCGCGCGCCGCGCGACCCCGGAAGATTGGCGGGTTTTCGGGGCCTTTGCTAGCCCCGCACCGATGGCGACCCGGACCCGATTCGCTCCGAGCCCGACGGGCGCCCTCCACGTGGGCGGGGTGCGAACCGCTCTCTTCAGCTGGCTGCTCGCACGTCGCGACGGCGGCTCCTTCGTGCTCAGGATCGAGGACACCGACCGCCAGCGCTCCCGTCCCGAGTGGACCGAGGAGATCATGGGGGCGATGCGGTGGCTCGGCCTCGACTGGGACGAGGGGCCGTTCTTCCAGACCGAGCGCACGCAGCTGTACCTCCGGGCGATCGACCGGATGATCGCGTCGGGCGACGCCTACTTCTGCACCTGCCCGCCCGAGGATCTCGACGCGAGGCGAAAGGCGGCGATCGAGGCGGGCCGCAGCCCGGCCTACGACCGCCACTGTCGCCCGGGCGTCGGCCCCGGACCGAAGCCCGGCGTCGCGGGCGCGGTGCGCTTCGCGATCCCGCTGGACGGCTCGGTCGTGATCGAGGACGGGGTGAAGGGTCGCGTCGAGTTCGCGAACGCGGACGTCGAGGACTTCGTGATCGCGCGCGCCGACGGCACCCCCACCTACAACCTCTGTGTCGCGGTCGACGACGCCGACATGGCGATCACCGACGTCATCCGGGGCGACGACCACCTCGCCAACACGCCCAAGCAGATCCACATCTACCGCGCCCTCGGCTCTCCCCTTCCCCGCTTCGCCCACCTGCCGCAGGTACTCGGGATGGATCGTGCACGCCTCTCGAAGCGTCACGCGGCGACCGCGGTCACCTCCTACCGCTCCCTCGGCTACGACCCCGATGCGCTGGTGAACTTCCTCGCCCGGCTCGGCTGGTCGCACGGCGACCAGGAGATCTTCTCGCGCGAGGAGCTGATCGCGGCCTTCGGCCTCGACCACGTGGGAAAGTCGGCCGGCGTCTTCAACCTCGAGAAGCTCGACTGGCTGAACTCGCAGTACCTTCGTCGGCGCACGCCGGCCGAACTGGCCTCCGATCTGCGCCGGTTCCTCGAGGACCGCGGCACGGCGATCCCGGGCGACGACGAGTGGCTCGCGAAGATGTCCGCGACGCTCCAGGAGCGGTCGAAGACCCTCCTCGATCTCGCCGAGTCGGCCCGATACTTTCTCTCGGACGACCTCGTCTTCGACGACAAGGCGGTCGCGAAGTTCCTCGTCGCGGACAACGAGCCGGTGCTGCGCGATCTCGCGTCCCGGCTGCGGTCGCTGCCCGAGTGGACGCTCGGCGGAATCGAGTCCGCGTTCGCCGGCACGATGGAGACGACCGGACGCAAGCTCGGCGCCGTGGCGCAACCCGTCCGGGTCGCCCTCACCGGCGGCACCGTGAGCCCCGGGATCTACGAAGTGCTCGACGTGCTCGGTCGCGATCGCTCGCTCGAACGCCTCGAGGCCGCGCTCTCGAGGATTCCCGGCGGGGCGTCGACGACCGCACCCGCGGGCGCCTGAGACTCGATCCGCAGGCCGCCCGCCGATGCGGCGCCCGAGAGGCGCGGGGAAAAGTGGTCCCAAGGGGAATCGAACCCCTGTTACCGACGTGAGAGGCCGGTGTCCTAACCGCTAGACGATGGGACCGTACGAACTGGGGAGGTAGGACTCGAACCTACAATCGCCTGATCCAGAGTCAGGTGGCTTACCAATTAGCCGACTCCCCAACGCTTTCGGGCCGGTCTCTAACAGGCCGCCCGCGCCGAGGCCAGTACGCCCGGGGCGACCGGGCGCCGTCGGTCGGATCGACCGGCGCGGACGACGTCGATGGGCGTCCGCGAGCGGACTCGTCCCCCGGAGCCCCCGCTGCCGGATCCCGCGGAGGTTCGCCGACCCGTCGCGAGCCGCCCTCGGATGGACTCTCCCTGCGAACGATGGCACCCTCGGGCGATGCTGCGATCGAAGCGGGCCCCCACGCGCCCATGGCCCCGTCTCCTGCCGATGTTCCTCGCGACGATCGCTCTCGCGTGCACCTCGCAGCCGGAGGAACCTCGTTCCGCCCGGGAAGTGCAGCCGTCGAGCGACCGCATCGCCGGCCAGCCCGCCGCGAAAACCGGTTCGGAACCGGCCTCGGCCGTTGCACCCTCGACCGTTCCCGCCCGGCCGCCCGCGGCGGAGCCGCAGGTCGCACCGGCGGACCGCGGCGCTGCGCCGACGGCCAAGGCCGTGCCGTCCGCAGCGGGGAACGACTCGATCCGGCGTCCTGCCCGCGTACCGCGCACGGCTCCGACCTGTGCCCCGGGGTTCAGGCAGGTCGGCGAGGAGGACAAGGACTGCTCGACCTTCGGCGAGTGCTGCAAGCCGGAGTCGGGCGCGCCCTGACGGCGGGTCTCAGGTCCTCCGAACCCGCCGCCCGGAGCCCGCCTCGATGTCGCGGAACTCCCAGGCCGCGTCGCGCTTCACGGCGACCCCGATCCCCGAGCGCCGAAGCGCCTCGAACTCGGACCGGACCCAGGTCACTCCGTCCTCGCTCGCACCGGCCGGCACGAAGAGCTCGAGCTGGGCCCCCGAGCCGACGCTGCGGGCCTCGGAGCGGAGCATCTCGACCTCGTAGGGAGTGAGCCAGCCCACCCGGGTCCGCACGTCCACGGCTCGCGCGGAGCCGAAGGTCGCCCGAAACGGAAGGATGCGACCGGGCTTCATGACTCGGCGGCCCTAACGCGGATCCGCCGGAAAATCCAGAGGCGGACGAATCAGGCCTTGCGGGAGCGGGAGGTCGCGGACACGCGCACGGGCTTCTTCGTCGATGCACGAGGCTTGTTGCGCTTGGTCGCGAGCGTTCGGCCATCGCGTGCCGCCGCCTTCGGCGCGGCCTTCGTTTCGACGGCGGGCGCGGCCTCCGCGGACGCGGGGATCGGGAGCGGCCCGAACGGACCGCCGCCCATCATGCCGGGGGCGACCTGGGCTCGCTTCGCGGCGAGGTCGGCGAACTCGACCGAGCCGCCGACGTCGTAGCGTCCGCGCACCCGCGGGATGTAACGCAGGCGCATCACGATCTTGTGCTGCTCGTAGTGCTTGACGCACCGCCAGCCCTTGTAGGCCGGTTCGCTGCACACGACGCAAAGGCCCATCGCCCGGTGCTTGCGCTGCCAGAGAGTCTGGCGGCTCACGCCTTCCTTCTTCTTCTCCATCGACCGTCCCTCCGCCGCCGGTGCCCCAACCGCGGCAAGCACGAAATCGGCTCCGTGCCCCGGATGTTGCTTGACGAGTTCTGACAGTCGCGATGACCACGCGCAAGCGTCGGGTGCCGATTTGGACGGGCGGCAGTCGCCTCCGCTCGGGCCGGGCCGCTCGGCAGGCCCCGCGGCCGAGCCGTCCGGGGATCCTTGCGGGGCACGTGCATGCGTGGCAGCGTCAATGCGTTGGGATTGCAATCCCGAACTTCTTCGAGGGAGATCCACCAGATGAGAAACGGCACCAAGGGAGCGCTGATCGCCCTGTCCGTCGCGGCTCTTTTCGGCGCGCGGGAGGCCCGGGCCACGGAGGCCGGCTCCGCCGATCCGGCGAAGGCGGATGCGAAGGTGCGCTGCGCAGGGATCAACGAGTGTTCCGGCAAGAGCAGCTGCCACGGCAACGGGAACAGCTGCGCAGGGATGAACTCCTGCAAGGGCAAGGGCGTCCTCGAGACCTCCCGCGAGGACTGCGAGAAGAAGGGCGGCAAGATCCTCGCGGACTGACCCCGCGACCGGGCCTTCCCGCCGCGACGCGTCGGATTCCGCGTGAGCCATGACCGACCTCGACGAGCCGGGCGTCGGGCCTCCCGTTTCCTTCCTCGGGGCGGGAGTCGGGCTACGCACGAGACACTTCGACGAGATCCTCGACCGGGGGTCGACGGCCGGATGGTTCGAGGCGATCAGCGAGAACTTCTTCGTCGAAGGCGGCCGCCCGCTCGCGGTGCTCGACCGGGTGCGTCGCGACTTCCCCGTCGTCCTCCACGGGGTGTCCCTGTCGATCGGTTCGGTCGATCCGCTCGATGAACGCTACCTCGATCGCCTGGCCGCCCTGGCACGGCGCGTCGCGCCGGCATGGATCTCGGACCACCTCTGCTGGACGGGCAACGGAGGGCACAACCTGCACGATCTCCTTCCCCTGCCCTGGACCGAGGAGGCCCTCGATCACGTCGTCGCTCGGGTGTGCCGGGTGCAGGACAGGCTCGGGCGGCGAATCGCCCTGGAGAACGTCTCCACCTACCTGCGCTTCGAGCACTCGACGATGCCCGAGGAGGTCTTCGTCTCGGAAGTGGCGCGTCGAGCCGACTGCCTCGTGCTGCTCGACGTGAACAACGCCTGGGTGAACGCCGCGAATCACGGCGTCGATCCGAACCGACTGATCGACGCGCTGCCGCCCGGACGCGTCGCCCAGGTGCACCTGGCCGGCCACTCCGATCACGGCACGCACCTCCTCGACAGCCACGACCACCCGGTCACCGAGGCGGTGTGGACGCTCTACGAGCGGGCGATCCGGCGCTTCGGTCCGATCAGCACGCTCGTCGAATGGGACGGCGACGTACCTCCGCTCTTCCGCGTCGAGGCCGAGGCGGAGCGCGCGAGAGCGATTCTCGCGACGGCTTCCCGCCCGGGTCCCGCCGACTTGGGCGGGGGCGACCGCCCGGCCGTCGCGAACGCGCCCGGACCGCGCCCCCCGACTGCGGCGGCCCGATGACGCCGCCTCTCGCGGAACTCCAGCGCCGCCTCTCCCGGCTGATCGCGAGCACGCCCCCCGGCTGCGACGAGGAACTCGGCGCCCGCGAGGCGGAGGCCCGCGCACTCGGGGTCGTGGGCGATCGTCGGCTCGCAGCCGGCGAGCGCGCAGGGATCTACGCGGGGATGTGGTTCGCAAGGATTCACGACGCGATCGCCGAGGACTACCCGGCGACCCGGCTCGCGCTCGGCGAGCGGGTCTTCGCCACGATGCTGCGCGGCTACCTCGCGGCGCACCCTCCACGGGACCCCTCGCTTCGCCATGCCGGCGACCGTCTCGCGGATCACCTCGAGCGGGTCGGCGACGCGGGATGGCCCGCCGGAATCGCCGAA
>JAGWVP010000156.1 GCA_018970825.1 bacterium
TTCCTGCCCGACGAGAGCAGCCTCACGCTCTCGTGGGAGCCGATCGCCGTGCCGTGGCGCTTCCCGCTCTCGCGCGAGCGCTGGTTCGCGCCGGCGGCGCTCGCCTCCGGGTCCGTCTCGGTCGGCGCGCTGCCCGGGACGCCGTGCCCGTGCGACGTCTCGGTCGAGCAGGCGCTGCGCAACGCGCCGCCGCCCTCGCGGCGGTTCGACGACGGCAACGTGGGTCTGCGCTTCGCCGGCCGGACCCGCGGTGCCGACTGGGCCGTCGCCTGGTTCGACGGCTACGATCCGACGCCCAACTTCGACGTTCCGGTGCGCCTGCGCCCGGGCCTGCCGGGGGCGCCCGGGGCCACCCCGGTCGCGGCCGAGACGACGCTCGTGCCCGCCTACCGCCGCTTCCGCTCGATCGGCGCCGACGGGGCGCGTGCCTTCGGTCCGTTCACCGTCCGCGCCGAGGCCGCCTTCCGCTTCCGGCGGCCGTGGCCGTTCGCCGTCGACCAGGTGACGCGACGGATCCTCGCCGACCCCACGCTCGTGCAGGCCCTGCTGCGCGGCGACACGGTCGACGTCCCCTCCTGGGTCGAGCGCGACGCGATCGAGTGGGGCATCGGCGCGGACACGATCTTCCACGGCTGGATGCCGCTGCTCGAGCTCTACCAGGTCGCGATCCTGCGCAACGACGTCCGGCTGCTCGTGCGCGACGTCGACACCCGCATCACCGCGAACCTCCGGCGGCGCTGGTTCGGCGACCGGGTCGAGAGCCAGTTCGTCTTCGTCGAGGGCTTCGAGGGCAACTACCGTCTCCTGCGTGCGCAGCTCGCGTGGGACGCGACCGACGGACTCCAGCTGGTCGCCGGCGTCCTCGGGATCTGGGGCGACCGGGACACCCTGATCGGACAGTACGCGGGCCGGGGGGAGTTCTTCGGCCGGATCCGGTATTCGTTCTGAGGGGACGGCCGCGGCGTCGCGCGGCCCGACGGCGCGGGGCCGGGAACCCGTGCACACGGAGCGGGGCGGATTGGGCAGGGCCGAGCGGGAACGCGGCATGGACTGGGTCCGGCGCTGGGCCGAGGCGGTCGTGCGCCGGCGCCGCGCCGTGCTGGTCGCGGGCGCGCTCGCGACCGCGATCCTCGCGGCCGGCCTCGGGCGCCTGCGGGTCGAGGTCGACCCCGACCGCAGCCTGCCGCAGGACCACCCGTGGATCGCGGCACTGAACGAGATGCACCGGTCCTTCGGCGACAAGAACCTCGTCGTGATCGGGCTCTTCCCTTCGGACGGGAACCCGTTCACGCCGGCCTTCCTGTCGCGCGTGCGCCGCATCACCGACGGGCTCGCGGCGACGCCCGGCGTCGTCCGCCCCCTGCTTCAGAGCATCGCCTCTCCCGCGATGAAGGACGTGCGGCCCTCGGGCGACGCGATCGTGGTGCAGCCGATCATGGAGGAGCCGCCGCGCGACGACGCCGGGGCCGCCGCCGTGCGCGAACGCGTGGCTGCGAACCCGGACTTCGCCGGCACGCTCGTGTCGGACGACGGGCGCGCGCTCGCGATCCACGCGACCTTCGAGCTCACGCCCGGGCTGCCCTCCTACGAGGACCTCCACCGCGCCGTGCTCGACGTGCTGCGCGCGAACGACGACGGCAGCTTCCGCTGGGCGCTGTCCGGCCCGGTCGTGCTGGCGTCCGAGGTGAGCCGACAGGCGGGCCGGATGGTGCTGTGGTTCCCGCTCGCGCTCCTCGTGATCGGACTCGTCCACTACGACGCCTTCCGCACCGCGCAGGCCGTCTTCCTGCCGCTCGTCACCGCCCTCCTCGCGGTGGCCTGGGCGATGGGGCTCATGGGCTGGCTCCGCGTCCCCCTCGACCCCTTCAACACGACGACCCCGATCCTGATCCTCGCCGTCGCGGCCGGCCACGCCGTGCAGATCCTGAAACGCTACTACGAGGAGCTCGCGCGCAGCGGCGACTCCGGTCGAGCCGTCGTCGAGTCGACGGTTCGAGTGGGCCGGGTCATGGTCGCGGCCGGGACGATCGCCGCGCTCTCCTTCCTCTCGCTCGCCGGCTTCGGCATCGACACGATCCGGGTGTTCGGCGTCTTCACGGCGCTCGGCATCCTCGCGACGCTCGCGATCGAGTCGACGCTCGTCCCGGCGCTCCGCGCGTCGCTTCCGGACCCGGACGACCGCGAGGTCCGCCGCGAGCGGTCGACCCACCCTCGGCTCGACCGCGGGCTCGATCGCATCGCCGATCTCGTCGCGGGCCCGGGCGCCGTGCGGGTGCTCGCGGCGGCCGCCGTCCTGCTCGCCCTCTGCGCCGTCGCCGCCCGGCGCGTCGAGGTCGACACGAGCTTCAAGCGCGAGTTCTCGCCCGGGTCGGAGGTGCGTCGCGAGGACGACCTCCTGAACGAGCGCTTCGCCGGCACGAGCACGCTCGTCTTCCTGGTCGAGGCGCCCGGGGAAGGCGGCATCGCCGATCCCGCGGCGCTTCGCGGCATCGATCGCTTCGAGCGCAGGATCGGGGAGATCCCGGGCGTCGGCAAGGCGCTCTCCGTCGTCGGGCGGGTGAAGACGCTCCTGCACGCGCTCGGCGGCGACCGGCCGCGCGACGAACTCCCGGACACGAAAGCCCTCGCCGCACAGGTCCTCTTCCTCTACGAACTGTCCGGCGGCGACGACCTCGGCACGATCCTCACCCCGGATCGGCGCGTCGCGAAAGTCGTCGTCCTCCTCCACGACGACAGCACGCGGTTCGGCCGCGAGGTCATCGAGCGGGCCCAGGCGATCCTCGCCGAGGAGCTTCCGCCCGGCTTCCGGTGGCGCGTCTCGGGCACGCTCGCCTCGAACGGTGCGCTCACCGAGACCATGGTCCGCGGCAAGCTCGCGAACGTGGCGCAGGTGATCGCGATCACGGTGACGGTCTCGGCGGTCGTCCTGCGAAGCCTCGCGGCCGGGCTGCTGGTCGCGATCCCGCTCGCCGTCGCGGTCGCGATCGGCTTCGCCACGATGGGGCTGCTCGGCATCCCGCTCGACGTGGTGACCTCCGCGGTCGCCGCGATGTCCGTCGGAATCGGCGCCGACTACGCCGTCTACTTCCTCTTCCGCCTGCGCGAGGAGCTGGCGACCGGGGCGCCCTTCGACACGGCGCTTCGCACGACCCTGCGGACGTCGGGAAAGGCGATCGTCTTCGTCGCGAGCGCGATCGCGGCCGGCTACTCGACGCTCTGCCTCTCGGGCTTTTCCTTCCACGTCCACCTCGGCGCTCTCGTCGCGCTCGCGATGGTCACGTCGGCCGCGGCCACGCTGGTCCTGCTCCCGGCGGCGACGAGCCTCCTGTCGCGCCGCCGGGGCCGGGCCGTCTTCGGACCGGCCGATCCGCCTTGATCGCGGCGGGTGAGCGGCGTAGCCTCCTGTCCGAGGTCACGGCTTCCATGACGCAGATCGAGAGCGCACGCAGGGGATTCGTCACGGCGGAGATGCGCCGTGTCGCGGAGCGGGAGAACGTCCCGGCCGAGTTCGTCCGGGACGAGGTCGCCCGCGGGCGGCTCGTCATCCCGGCCAACGTCCGCCACCTCGCCGGCAGCGGCGGGCGGGCGCCCGCGGCCGGCGGAAGCGGCGCGTCCGCGGGGAGCGGGAGCGCGGCCATCGGCCACCCGGGTGCCCGACGCGACGCGCGCCTGTGGGTGAACCAGACCGTCGCGCAGCGCCGGGCCGAGATCGAGGACCCCGACCTGCTCCGCGGCGAGTGCGCGCCGAAGCGCCTCGATCCGACCGGCATCGGCCGGATGATCACGACCAAGATCAACGCGAACATCGGCGCCTCGCCGGTCGCGAGCACCACCGACGACGAAGTCGAGAAACTGCGCTGGGCGCAGCGCTACGGGGCCGACACGCTGATGGACCTGTCGACCGGCGGCGACCTCGACGCCTGCCGCCAGGCGATCGTCGACCACGCGACGATCCCGATCGGAACCGTCCCGATCTACGGCATGATCCGCGACCGCGCGATCGAGGACCTGACCCCCGGGGTCATCCTCGGCGAGATCGAGAAGCAGGCGCGCCAGGGCGTCGACTACATGACGATCCACGCGGGCGTCCTGCGCGAGCACCTGCCGCTCGTGCGCGGCCGGGTGACCGGCATCGTGTCGCGCGGCGGCTCCCTGCTCGCGAAGTGGATGATCCACCACGGGCGGCAGAACCCGATGTACGAGCTCTTCGACGAGATCTCGGCGATCCTGCGCGAGTACGACGTCACGTACTCGCTCGGCGACGGGCTGCGTCCCGGCTGCCTCGCGGACGCCTCGGACCCGGCCCAGCTCGCCGAACTCCACGTGCTCGGCGAACTGGTCGAGCGCTCCCGGGAGTCGGGCGTGCAGGCGATGGTCGAGGGACCGGGACACGTCCCGCTCGACCAGATCGGATTCAACATGCAGCTCCAGCAGCGGGTCTGCGGCGACGCCCCCTTCTACGTGCTCGGGCCGCTCGTGACCGACGTCTTCCCCGGCTACGACCACGTGACGAGCGCGATCGGCGCGACCGAGGCGGCCCGCCACGGCGCCGCGATGCTCTGCTACGTGACGCCGAAGGAGCACGTCGGGCTGCCCCGGGCCCAGGACGTGAAGGAAGGCTGCATCGCCTACAAGATCGCGGCCCATGCCGGCGACGTCGCCCGCGGCATCGCCGGCGCGCGCCAGTGGGACGACGACCTGTCGCGCGCGCGCGCCGCGCTCAACTGGCCCCGGCAGTTCGAACTTGCCTTCGACGGCGAGACCGCCCGCGCCCTGCACGACGAGGACATGAAGGTCGACACCGACTTCTGCGCGATGTGCGGCCACGACTGGTGCAGTCTCCGCATTTCGAAGGAGATCGCCGAGTTCGCGAGCGGCAAGGACGCGGGCTTCCAGCCCGAGCGCCGCTCGCTCCGGAGTCCCGGGGTGAGTCCCGAGGGCGCCGACCTGGTCGCGCGACGCGCGGCCGCCCCCGCGATCGTCGACGGACGCCACGCCTGCCACAGCGAAGTCACGCCCGACGAGGAGCGGGCCCGGACGCTCCAGGAGCCGCCGAACGCCGCGTGACGATCGCCGGCCCGCACGCGCGGGCAGGTTCAGCCGACGACGCGGATCGAGTGGCTCTTCGCGGCGAGCCGGACCTCGGCTCCCGGCACGAGCCCGAGCGCGGCGACCGCCTGCGGGGTGAGCCGGACGAACCAGGGCACGGGTCCGGCGGGCGTCGCGCACTCGAGGAGTGCCTCCCCCTCGCCTCGCACCACCCGGACGACCCGGGCGGGCAGCTGGTTGCGCGCCGAGAGTCCCCTCGCCTCGCCGACCACGACGAGGAGGTCCTCCGCCCGCACGGCGATCGTCGCCTCCGCGCCGACCGGCAGCTCGGCGACGAGCGGGATCGCGAGAGCGGGCTCGCCGGGAACGTCGACGAGCGTGATCCCTCCGGCCGCGTCGTGCGCGGCGACGCGGACGCGCCGCAGGTTCTCGAGCCCGGTCGTGCTCGAGCGCGCGGCCCCGGGCCGCACGGCGAGTTCGATCGGGGTACCTCGGCCCTCGACCCGGCCTTCGTGCAGGAGCACGAGCTCGTCGTCGAGTGCGAGCGCCTCGCCGAGGTGGTGCGTCACGTGGAGGATCGTCACGTCCCACTCGTCCCGGATCCGTTTGAGCCAGGGGAGCACCCGGTCGCGGAGTGCCGCGTCCAGACCGGAGAGCGGCTCGTCGAGGAGCAGCAGGCGCGGCGAGGTGGCGAGAGCCCGCGCGAGTGCGATCCGCCGGCGCTCGCCACCGGAGAGACGAGCCGGCGGACGGTCGAGCAGCGGTTCGAGCCCGAGCGCGTCGATCGCCGCGTCCACGCGGCCGCGCGCGCGCCCTGCACCGAAGCGGACGTTGTCGAGGGCCGAGAGATGGGGAAACAGCCCCGCGTCCTGCGGCACCCACCCCACGCCGCGTCGCTCCGGCGGCAGGGCGACGCCCGCCGCCGTGTCGAGCAGCACCTGCCCGTCGACCTCGATGCGCCCGCGGGCGCCGGGCCGCAGTCCGGCGATCGTCTCGAGCAGGGAGGTCTTGCCGGCGCCCGAGGGTCCCATCACGGCGGTGGACCGGGACGGCAGGTCGAGGTCGACCCGCAGCGGGAAGTGCGCGAGCCGCAGGTCGAGGTCGAGGCGGATCACCGCCCCTCCCGGTCGCGTCGGCGAGCGAGCAGGTCGGCCGCGAGGAGAGCCGCGAAGGCGACGGCGGCCGCGACCCCGGCGAGCGTCGCCGCGCGGCCGTCGCGGCCGGCCTGGCTCTCGGCGAAGATCGCGAGCGCGAGCGTCTGCGTGCGCCCCGGGATGTTGCCGGCGACCATCACGGTCGCCCCGAAGTCACCGAGGGCTCGGGCGAAGCCGAGCGCCACACCCGCGCCGATACCGCGCGCGGCAAGCGGCAACGTGACGACACGCGCCACCCGCCACTCCGGCATTCCCATGACGCGGGCGGACTCCTCCACTCGCGAGTCCACGTTGACGATGGCCGCCCGTGCCGCCCGAACGACGAAGGGCAGGGCCGACACCGTGGCGGCGACGATTGCGGCACCCTGGGTGAAGACGAGCGGCGAGCCCGTCAACCGCTCCCACGCCCCTCCGACCGGCGACCGTGATCCGAGGAGTGTGAGCAGGTAGAAACCGAGCACCGTCGGTGGGAGGACGATCGGAAGCGTTACCACCGCCTCCACCACCGATGACCAGCGCGACCGCCACTTCGCGAGCACGTACGCAAACGTCACGCCGATGACCGAGGCAAACAGGGTGGCAACGACCGACACCCGCACCGACAACCACAGCGGGAACCAATCGCTCATTGCGACTCGAACGTGAATCCGTAGCGAGCCAGGATTCGACGCCCTTCCGGCGACTCGAGCACGTCCACGAACCGTCGTGCGGCAACGTTGTCCGAACCGTGTTCGGTTATGACGAGACTCTGTCGTATCGGTTGGTGGAGCAAGGGCGGTACGTCAACGTGTGGTTCGTCGATGACGAGTGCCAGGGCCACGATGCCGACATCCGCCTCGCCGGCCCCCACGATCCGCACGGCATCCGCCACGTTGTCGGCCAGGACGAGCCGCGGCTGCAATGCGTCGTAGAGATCGAGCGATTTCAATGATTCCTTCGCCGCCACCCCGTACGGGGCGTGTGCGGGGTTTGCAATGACGACGCGCCCGTAGTCGCCAACTCCAGCTAGGTCGGCCGGAAGCTGCACCCCGGGAGC
>JAGWVP010000157.1 GCA_018970825.1 bacterium
GGCTCGGCCACGAACTCGAGAAGGCCTTCGGCGGGCGCACCCGCTACAAGTGGTCCGACGACGGCTCGCTCGAAGCCGCGTGGACGCCCGCGGCGGAGCCGAAGACGACGGCGGCCGCGCGCAAGCCGGCGAAGCCGGCTGCACGCAGGAAGCCGGCCGCCGGAACGGGGGCGAAGCCGGCGGCGCGCCGCAAGGCGCCCGCCGCCGCGAAGAAGAAGGCCTCGCCGAAGGGTCGTCGCAAGCGCTAACGTCGCCGGGTCGTCCCGAAGAGGGCGTCCCCGAGCGGCAGCACGAAATTGAAGTTCCACCGGTCCATGAGGGCCGGGTCGTGGTGCACGCGGTGGTGTCGCGTGGCCGCCTGCACGAGCGGACGTCCCGCCCACGGGTGTTCGGTGGGCAGGTGGGCGAGCGCGTGCACGACCTCGTAGACGGCGTAGTAGGCGACCACCTCGAGCAGGAAGAGCCAGGCGATGCGAGCCGACACGAGCCTCCCGATCAGGGCGGCCGTCGGCGCGACCGTCGCCACGAGGAGCGGCAGCGCCCACGGCGGGAAGAGGACCCAGCGCAGGTCGTCCCGGTCCTCGCACGCCATGTCCCGACGCGTGAAGAAACCGTGGTGCTCGACGACGTGGCGGTGGTGGACCGCACGCGGAATGACGGCGACGTGCATCGCCCAGCGGTGACTCGCATACTCGCCGAGGACGAGCAGGACGAGAAATCCCGCGATCCACGCGAGGTCGGACGGAGCGAAGGGAAGCGCCCGGGGCAGCGTCGCGACGAGCCCCGCCGCGACGAAGGCCGCGACCAGCGCGACGTGCCGCCCGGCCCGGTACCCCGGGGGGGTCTTCGCACGGAAGCGGTTGCGGACGGCCGCGGTCGCAGGCATCGCCCCGGCCGGGTCGCCGTCGCCCGTGCCGAGGTGCGGCCCGCTGCCTGCCGCCCCCGTCCGGCTCTCTGCGTCCATCGCGGCGCCCGCGGTACCGCGGCCCGCCGGCCGAGGCAACCCGGGACCCGACGGGAATCGACCACGCGCCTCGGCTAGCCTCCCGCGTGCCGGCCCCCCGCGGCCGGGGAAGGGGACTCCGACCATGGATTTCGATCTCTCCGAGCGCGCGCGCCGCTACGTCGACCTCGCCGAGCGCTTCGTGCGCGAGCGCGTCGTACCCGCCGAGTCCGTCTACGTCTCCCAACTCGTCCGCAGCGACGACTGGCGCCGGTGGCGCATTCCCCCGGTGCTCGAGGAATTGAAGGCCGAGGCGAAGGCGGCCGGCCTCTGGAACCTGTTCCTGCCCGACGAGGAGTGGGGCGCGGGACTCGACAACCGGGACTATGCGCCGGTCGCCGAGATCACCGGGCGCAGTTTCCTCGCGCCCGAGGTCTTCAACTGCAGCGCACCCGACACCGGGAACGCCGAGGTGCTGGTCAAGTACGGCAGCGACGAGCAGAAGAAGCGCTGGCTCGAACCGCTGCTCGCCGGCGAGATCCGCTCCGGGTTCTCGATGACCGAGCCCGCCGTCGCATCGAGCGACGCGACGAACATGAAGGCGACCTGCGAGGTGCGCGGCGACGAGGTCGTCCTGAACGGCCAGAAGTGGTGGACGAGCGGTGCAGGCGACCCGCGCTGCAGGTTCCTCATCTTCATGGGCGTGACCGACCCGGACGCCGATCGACACCAGCGCCACTCGATGGTGCTCGTCCCGATGGACTCGCCCGGCGTGAAGATCCTGCGCATGCTCCCGGTCTTCGGGCATCTCGACGAACCGCACGGCCACGCCGAGATCCTGTTCGACGAGGTTCGGCTGCCGCGCTCGGCGTTCATCGCGGGCCCCGGCCGCGGGTTCGAGGTCGCGCAGGGCCGGCTCGGGCCCGGTCGCATCCACCACTGCATGCGCGCGATCGGCGCGGCCGAGCGAGCCCTCGAGCGCCTGTGCGAGCGGGCCCTCGGGCGCGTCGCCTTCGGCAAGCCGCTCGCGAATCTCGGCGGCAACCGCGACGTGATCGCCGACTGCCGCATGGCGATCGACCAGGCGCGCCTGCTCACCCTGAAGGCGGCCTGGGAACTCGACAGGCACGGGACCTTCGGTGCGCTGACCAGCATCTCCGCGATCAAGGTCGTCGCGCCGAACGTGCTCCAGCGCGTGGTCGACGCCGCGATCCAGGTGCACGGCGGCGAAGGCATGGCCGACCCGGAGCTCGGACGTCTCATGGGGATGGCACGCGCGCTGCGGATCGCCGACGGCCCCGACGAGGTGCACCGCGGGATGGTCGCCCGGCTCGAACTCGCGAAGTACGGGCGCTGAGCTCGGCGCCCCCTACCGTCGCGGGGGCCGGCCCCGGCGGAGAGCGTCCGACACGAGCCGGGCCGCCTCGTCCGCACCCGCGGGCGACCAGTGCGGATCGCAGGGAAGGAAGCGCCGCACGGTCGCGGAAGCCGAGCCGTCGACCTCGAACCCGTTCACGAACCTGAACTCCGGCCATCGCCCTTCGAGCGATCGAAGGTGCCGCACCCACCACGGTTCGTCGGGCGATCGCTTCGCGACCCGGACGTAGTCGAAGTCGGCCCGGCTCGGGATGCCGAGGACGACCACGTCCCGGGCACCCCGTCCGATCGCCGACGAGATCACGCGCTCGAGGAAGTGGACGGCCGCCTTCTGCCGGGACGACGAGGCCGAGAACCATGGCGACGAATCGGGGCGCGGCGTCGCCCCGCGTTGCTGCGCCATCAGCCTCAGGTTCATGTAGAGGCGCACCGCGGCCGAACGAACGAGTTGCGCCCAAATCCAGCCGGCGGCGTCGCTCTGCCCGAGCGAAGCCGACTTCACCGACGCCTCCGGGTAGATGATCTCGTACCCCGACGCGCCGTCCTCCCGCTGGTAGGGACGGTGCCGTCGGCCGTAGCTCTTCATCGACGCGGCATCGTTGTCCACGAAGTCGTTGGCAGGAAGGAAACCCACCACCACGGCATCGTGGCGGAACCGGCTCGCGAGCCCCTCGTAGAGCAGGTGGTACTGGACCGGCCCGAAGTCGTACGCCGAACCGAAGTTCAGGACCGGGCGGCCGAGTCTCTCCTGCAGGCGGACCGGGAACGTGCTCGACTCGGGGAGCCCGTACCCCTCGACGAAGCTGTCCCCGAGGGCGACGACCGAATTCTCCGGCGTGCCGGGTCCGAAGTCGAAGGAGCTTCGGGCCCCGACGTCGTTCGACCGGTACACGACGTCGAAGCAGGCCTTCGCGTGACGGCTGGTCGCACCGGGGAGGTGCCACGCGCCCCACGGCTCCACCTCGTTCCGCCAGGTCAGCCCCTGGTTCAGGAGATGCGTCGGCGACGTGACGCCGTGCTCGACGTACGCATCCCGCACGAGACCGGTCGCGAGGGCGAGGAACGAGAACGCCTCGATCGAGGCGACGAAACCGAGACCGACCGCCGCCCATCGGCAGCCACGGGCTCGGAAGCGATCCCTTCCGGCCGACCTTCGCACTCCGACGTCCGACCCCCCGCGCGCGAATGTCCCACGCGGGGCCCCGGGGGTCCAGTCTCCACCCCGTGCCGCGTCGGCCGTCCTCCTCCCCGCACGTTGCCCCGCCGGGACGAGGACCGAAGGGCCCCTCAGGTCTTGAAGAGCGGTACGCCCCCGACCGGCCGCACGAGGTCGAAGTTCGGGCTCTGCCACTGCTCGTCGACCGGCAGCGACGCGACCGAGTCGACCGGCAGCAGGGACTGGACCTGGGCGTTCGAGAGCCCGAGCCAGTGGCGCAGCACGGTGCCGTAGACGTCGCGCACGTCGGTCGAGCGGAAGGCGCCGGACTGCCTGTAGACCGTGTTCCCGCTGTCGTCCCAAGCGCTCTCGGCGACGTTCGGGTGATTGCCGTAGATGCCGCCGTTCACGCCGCCACCGACGAGGAACACCGGTCCCTGCGACCCGTGATCCGTGCCGTTGTCGTTCTGCATCGGGCGGCGCGAGAACTCGCTCCAGACGAGCACCGCCACCTTGTCGGCGAGCCCCGCGCCGATCTCCTCGAGGTCGTCGAAGAAGACCTTGAGGGATGCACCGACTTCCGCGTGGAGGGAGAAGTGCTGCCCGTCCGGGTCGGCGCCGCGCTGGTCCGAGTGCGTGTCGTAGCCGCCGTTGCGCACGCGGAAGTAGCGCGCGGCGACGTTGGGCGCCCCCGCCTCGACGCCCTGGATGACCCGGGCCACCTCGCGCAGGTCGTAGCCGAGACCTCGATCGAGTTCCGAGTAGACCGAGTGGAGCGGAGTCCGGCCGAGTTGGTGGTAGCTCTCGCTGCTCTGGAGGGCCGAGAGTCCCGTCGTGCCGATCGCGTCGTAGAGCGTTCCGGTCACGTGCTGCTGGCAGGACGCGACGAACGCCGCGCGCTTCGCCGCGACGTCGGCCGGATCGTCGGCCGGGTCGTAGGGAAAGTCGAAGTCGTCGAGCCGCTCGAAGGCGAGGATGCCGGTCGCCGGCTGCTGCAGTTCGCCGGCGACCGAACCGCCGATGCAGACGCCCGGAGCCTCGGTCGCGCCGTAGAGCGGGGCGAGGTGGCGCCCGAGCCAGCCTCCGCCGGTGTAGGCGCCGATCCCGAACGGGTTCGCGGACGCCCACATCGAGAACGCCTCGGCGTGGGACAGGCTGTAGGACGGCAGGCCGACGCCCTGGACGACGGCGAGCCGTCCCGCCTGGTGGAGCGCCTGGAGCCCGCCCGCTCCGGCCGCGACCCCGGGGACGCCGGCGAATCCAGGGTGGAGGCCGAGCGCGGCTCCGGTGTTGGGGTCGACCCCGATCGGCAGGAGCGCATCCGGGGCGAGCCGGAGGCCGCCCGGCCCGGTGAGCCGTGCCCGCTCGTAGTCGAAGCGCAGGCTGCCGCCGCCGTCGTCGATCGGGGACACCGTGTTCAACCCGTCGTTGCCGCCGTCGAGGAAGAGCACGACGAGGTAGCGGTCGAGTCCCGGCGTCGCGAGAGCGTCGCGCACGAACGGGTGACCGAACAGGCCGGGCCCGAGCAGCGCGCCCGCGGACGCGAGCGCGCCGCGGGAGAGGAACCGTCTGCGGGTGATCGCCATGATTCCGCGCCTCCTAGTGCAACTGGTAGGCCGGCGACTGCATCACCAGCACGAAGAGCCCGTGGATCTTGCGTCGCACCTGCTCGTCGCTCGACAGGTCGACCGGACCGCCGAGAAAGCCCCGGAAGGCCGCGATCTCCGCGGGCGACAGGTCGTCCTTCACGCCGAGGTACTCGGTGACGGCGTCGACCACGACGGCGGGATCGCCCGAGGCCGGCGAGACGAGGGCGAGAGGAGCGAACCCCTCGGCCCAGCGGGCCGCGACGTCCCGAACGAAGGCATGCCGGGCGAGCAGCGTCGCACTGCTGATCCAGCTCGACTCCCAGTCCCAGCCGAACACGCTCGGCGGCTCGAGCACGGTCTGGCCCATGTTGCGCAGGTGGTCGAGGAGACCGCCGTACTGGCCGCCCGGGACGTACTTGTACTTGCCCTTCGGCTTCATCGCGAGCACCCTCATCGTGCCGACCGCGACGTCGACCGGCCAGCGCACGGACTTGCGGCCTCGATCCGACAGGCTGTCGAAGAACCGGTCGTGGACGAGGATCTCGCGCACGAGAGCACCGACGTTCCAGCGGGTCGTGAAGCCCGAGCGCAGGATCACCTCGTCGATCGCGTCGAGTTCCACCGACGGCGTCGCCACCTGCGCGAATCTTCCCCCGACGAAGAACTCGAAGAGGCGCTTCGCGAGCCTTCGCGCGACGGTGTTCTCGCCCTCCCAGTCGCGGTGCCGGAAGATGACGTCCACCACCTGGTCGATCTCGGTCTCACCCTCGCCCGCCTGGGAGAAGCTCGCGCCGCCCGGCCCGAACCCTCCGGTCGACCGGTAGACGACCTTCGGGCCGCGCTCGGTTCCGAATTCCGAGTCGTAGTCGTGCGCCCAGTCCCGGAAGACCGGCTTCGTGCGCGAGTAGCTCCAGCCGGTGAAGGCCCGCGCGATCTGGACGATGTCCGCCTGCGTGTAGTTCTCGTCGCCCTCGCCGCCGCGCAGGTTCTTCGTCCCGAGCGTGAACAGTTCCTGGAGCTCGCGCGCGTAATTCTCGTTCGGGATCTCCTTCTCGTTGCGGGTCGTGTCGAGGAACTCGATCATCGCGGGATCGCGGTTGATCCCCTTCACCATGCTCCGGAAGTCGCCGACGCAGTTGAGGCGCAGGAACTGGTTCTGCTGCGCCATCAGCTTGACCGACTGGACCTTCGAGTAGGCGGTCGCGAAGTGGTCGTGCCAGAAGAGCGTCATCTTCTCGGCGAGCGGCTGGGTCGTCTTGAGCATCCAGCCGAACCAGGCGTCGTGGACGTTCGAGAAGTACCGGCCGCCGGGCTTGAAGCCCTTGGGCCGGAACGCGACGAGCCGGTCCGCGGCGGCGCCGACCGTCGAGGCGGAGGAGAGCAGCCGGTCGATCTCGGCGGGCGTCACCCCGAACGACGTCCGTCGCAGCAGGTGGCGCGCCTTCGCCCGCGTGAGTGCGTCGCTCTCGGCCATGCGATCTCCCCCGTCCCCGCGGAGCGCCCGGAGTTCCTCCGCCGGGCGCGGACGACGACTCCGCCGCCCGGGGTGACACTGGGCCCCCGGCCACGGCCGCGTCAAGGATCTTCCTGCGCCGCCCGGTCGCCGCGCGCTCCGCGGGAGAGCCGGAACCCGGCAGCGGCCGGCCCGATTGCCCGGAGATGCAGAGCCCCGCGCGGGTCGAGCGCGGACCTGTCGCCGGCGGTGCCGTCGCGCTACGCGTCCCACCCATGGAAGCCATCGTGCTCGTCGCCCACGGCCCTGCCGACCGCGCCTTCGAGCGGCGGGAACTCCCGACACCCGCGCCCGGCCCCGGAGAGGTGCGGATCGCGGTCGAGGCCTTCGGACTCAACTACGCCGACGTCTCCGCGCGACTCGGCACCTACCCCGACGCCCCGCCGCTTCCGGGCGTCGTCGGCTACGAGGTCGTCGGCCGCGTCGACGCGCTCGGCGCGGGCGTGACCGGGTTTTCGCCGGGCGAGCGCGTCGCGGCGCTCACGCGCTTCGGCGGATACGCGACCTCGGCCGTGACCGACGCACGCGCCACGGTCGCGATCCCCGACGACATGGACCCCGGCGTCGCGGTCGCGATCCCGACGCAGGGCTCGACCGCATGGTGGTGCGCGGAGGAGATGGTTCGACTGCACGAAG
>JAGWVP010000158.1 GCA_018970825.1 bacterium
GAATCCCTGAACGTGGGCGCCTGCGTCGCCGTCATCGGCGGTGCCGCCGCCGGCGCCGAGGCGGCCGCGCGCCTCGCCGAAAGCGGCGCCGTGTGCGTCGTGTTCGAGCAGAACGACCGTCCCTACGGCAAGGTCGAGGACGGGCTTCCCCGGTGGCACGTCGGGCTGCGGCGCAAGGAGTACGACCAGATCGACGCGAAGCTCCGACACGAGCGGGTGCACTTCGTCCCCCGGACGGCGATCGGACGCGACCTCGCCTTCGGGGAGCTCGAAGGGTCCTGGGATTTCGACGTGATCGTGCTCGCGAACGGCGCGTGGCGCGATCGCCCGCTGCCCGTCGAAGGGGCGGAGCGCTGGATCGACCGGGGCCTCGTCTACCAGAACTCGCTGATCCACTGGTTCAACCACTCCCAGCAGCCCGGCTACTCCGGCCCGGTCTACGATCCCGCGGACGACGCGGTCGTCGTGGGCGGCGGGCTCGCCTCGATCGACGTCGCGAAGCTTCTCCAGATCGACGCGGTCCGTCGCCGGCTCGCCGAGCGCGGGATCGCCTCCGAAGTGGTCGACCTCGAGTCCGACGGCATCCCGGCGACGCTCGCGAAGCACGGTCTCACCTGGGGCGACCTCGGGCTCTGGGGATGCACCGTCTTCTATCGCAGGCGGATCGAGGACATGCCGCTCGCCGAGATCCCCGAGGGCGCGGGGGCCGACCAGGTCGCCAAGATCGAGGGCGTCCGGCTGCGCATCCTGGAGAAGGCGCAGGCCAAGTTCCTGTTCCGGGTCGAGCCGCTCTGCACGCCCGTCGGGCTCATCGACGACGGCTCGCGGCTCACCGGGCTGCGCTTCGCCCGCACCCGCCTCGACGAGCGCGGTCGCGCGGTCACGGTCCCGGGGCCCGAGAAGCACGTGACCTCCCGCTTCATCGTCTCGTCGATCGGCTCGATCCCCGAGCCGATCGAAGGACTGCCGATGGAGGGCGAACTGCTGAAGCTGGCCGACCCCGACGCGGCCTCCCTCGAAGGCCATCCCCGCGTCTTCGGCTGCGGCAACGTCGTGACCGGCAAGGGCAACCTGGTCGCGTCGCGCAAGCACAGCCAGAAGATCGCGGGCTACCTGACGAAGCGCGGTCTCGCCGCGCGCGAAGGCGGCGACCGGGATCGACCGGCCCGCAACGCGAAGCTGCTCGAGAGGGTGCGCGAGCGCCAGGGCGCGGTCGGCTACGACGGCGACTACGCCGCGTGGATCCGGACCCACACGCCCGAGGGTTTCGTCTGAACCGCCCGGCACGGCAGGGCCCGACCGCGTGAGCCGCGTCGTTCGCGGCGACATGATCGGGCTCTCGATGCCCGACGTGGACGCCTGGAGCGACCGGGTCGTCACCGTGCTCGGCCAGAACCCGGGCCCCTTCACCGGGCCGGGCACGAACACCTACCTGGTCGGCACGTCGGCCCGGCCGGTGCTGCTCGACACCGGGCAGGGCGTCGCGGCCTGGCTGCCGCTCGTCGAGCGCGCGCTCGACGAACACCGCGGCGGCCGGGAGCTCCAGGAAGTGGTGATCACGCACGCGCACGTCGACCACGTGGGCGGCGTGCCGCAGGTCCGCGAGCGTTTCGGTCGCACCCGGGTGGTGAAGCGTCCCTGGCCGGGGCACGACGCCCCGGTGGGCGACGACCTCGTCGTGGCC
This sequence comes from bacterium, assembly GCA_018970825.1. Classification (GTDB taxonomy): domain Bacteria; phylum Desulfobacterota; class Binatia; order UBA12015; family UBA12015; genus REEB422. Next base: position 1,685 of record JAGWVP010000158.1, read on the forward strand.
GACGAGGACACCGTGGTCGAGACCGAGGGGGCGACCCTGCGCGCGATCCACACGCCCGGGCACGCCGAGGACCACCTCTGCTGGTGGCTCGAGGAGGAGCGCGCGATCTTCACCGGCGACGTGGTGCTCGGGGCCGGCACGACGGTCATCCCGGAGCACGGCGGCGACCTGCTCGACTACATGAATTCGCTGCGACGCCTGCTCGAGCTCGAGCCGAGCGTGCTCTACCCGGCCCACGGGCCGGCGGTGCGCGACGCCGGAACGAAGATCCGCGAGTACATCGCCCACCGCGAGCTGCGCGAACGGCAGATCCTGGACCGCCTCTCGGCCGGCGAGAGCCGGGTCCCGGGGATCGTCGCGGTGCTCTACGCCGACGTGCCGGCGTTCCTGCACGGTGCGGCGGGGACGTCGGTGCGCTCGCACCTGCGCAAGCTCGAGCGCGAGGGCCGCGTCCGCCGCGACGGCGACGACTGGTCGCTCGTCGGCTGATCCGGCTCAGCCGCGCTCGATCCAGGCGCGGAAGGCCTCGTCGTCCGCACCGAGGGCGCGCCCGAGCCACCGGATCGTGCCTCCGCAGGGCGGGGCCGAGACCCGCACCCGCCCGATCTCGGGATCGACGACCTCGACGAGCGACCCGCGCGCGACGACCTGCGGGTTCGCGGGCACCGCGGACGGCGGGTCGATCGCAGCGAGCGAGACGCGCGCGCGCGCGAAGGCCTCGACGACCTCGTCGCAAGGGCGCTCCGCGATCCAGCCTCCCACGATCGCGTCGAGTTCGTGGACGTGGCGCACGCGCGAGGCGTTGTCCGCGAAGCGCGGGTCGTCGGCGAGCCCGGGCCGCCCGACCACGTCGAGCGTCCGGCGGGCGAGTTCGTCGGTCCCGGCCGTGAGCGCGACCCACCTCCCGTCTCGGGTCCGGTAGGCGTTGCGCGGTGCGACGGTCGGGAACCGGTTCCCGCCACGCGGCGGATCCCCGCCGTCGCGGTCGGCCGAGGCGATGCGTGCGGAAAGCAGCGACAGCAGGGGGTCGAGCATCGCCACGTCGTGGAAGGACCGCTCCCCCGCGGTCGCACCCGGCTCGCGCGCGAGCAGCCCCACGAGCGCCGCGACGATGCCCTGCAGCACGCCAAGGTGATCGCCCAGGCCGACCGGCGAGAGTCCGGGCGGGCCGTCGGGCTCGCCCGAGAGCCACGCGAGGCCGCTCGCCGCCTCCGCGAGCGTCCCGGATCCCGGGCGGTCCGCCCACGGGCCGCTCGTTCCCCAGGTCGTCAGGTTCACCGCGACGAGGCGCGGGTGGCGCGCCCGGAGCGAGGGCTCGTCGAGCCCGCGCCGGGCGAGGCGCTGCGCGGTCATGTTCGCCACCAGCAGGTCGGCACGCGAGAGCAGTCGCTCGAGCCGTGCCCGATCGCCGTCCCGCTCCGGGTCGAGCGACACGCACTCCTTGTTGCGGTTCACGATCTTCCACTGGAGCGGCGCGCCGCTCGCGTCGAGCAGCGACCGCAGCGGGTCGCCGCGCGGATGCTCGACCTTGACGACGCGGGCGCCCAGGTCGCCGAAGAAGGTCGCGACCTGCGGAGCGGCGGCGAGCGTCGCGAGGTCGACGACGAGGAGGTCTTCGAAGCGCATCGCGGGGCCGCCGTCGCGGCTCCTACGCCGGATCGGGTTCGCCGTCGAACGCACCTGCGAGGGGGCCCGGCCCTCCCTTCGCGGCGGCGGAAGCCGGGTGCGCGCGCGCGCCCGGACCGACGACCTCGCGCCAGCTCGCGATCTCGACGCCGGCGCGCAGGGCGGCGCGCCGGACGCGCGGCGAGACCAGGGCGGCGAGCTCGTCCCGGTGGCGGTAGCCGGGCATGAGCCGCTCGAGCAGCGGCGTGTGCGCCTCGGCCGGGTGGAAGTAGATCTCGGTCGTGCCGGGCGGGAGTCGCGCGATCGTCCGCTCGAGCCAGCGCTCGTCGCATCCACCGCTGCGGTGAAGCCCGTGCAGCCGGTCGGCGAGCGCGACACCGCGGCCCCGCAGGCGCGCGCGCGCGCGGCGCGAGAGGACGCGGAACGCGAGGCCCTCGAAGCACTTGCGGGCTGCGGCCGAGGGGTCCTCGCGCAGCGCGGCGACGACCGGGTCGCGCGCGAGCCGGAGAGCGGGAATGCGGAACTCGGCGGCGAGGTCGGCCAGCACGTCGAGCGCGACCGGGTGGAGGTGGACGTTCAGGTGGCCGTCGACGTGGGAGAGCGGCAGGCCGGTCGCACGGAACGCTTCGAGTTGGGCGCGGATCTCGACCGCGAGCGACCGTCGCAGGTCGGAGCGGAAGAACCAGGCGAGGCCCGACGCGACGGGCGCGTCGCGGAGCCGACCGTCGGGCCGGGCGAGACCCGGGATCGACGCGGGCGGCGAGGATGCCCGTCCGCGCACCAGCACGAGGTGGAGCCCGACGTCGAGCGTCGGGGTCGAGCGGGCCATCTCCACGGCCTCGGCGGCCGCCGGCCCCGCCACCATGAGGCTCGTGCAGCGGAGGATCCCCTCCCGGTGGGCCCGCACGATGCCGCGGTTCACCTCGGGGGCGAGCCCGAAGTCGTCACCGGTCGTGACGAGCCGTTTCACGGGCGAGGGCGGCGATGCGCGCCGGGGGCCGGCCTCGGGCACCGCTTCCGGCGCCCGCCTCACGGGGCGCGTCCGGCGCGGGTCGCGAAGGAGCGGGCTCGCTCGAGGTCCTCCGGGAAGTCGATCTCGGTCCAGTCGAGGTCGTCGGCGCGCTCGAACCCGATCGCGACACGCTTCATGAGGTCGGGGTAGACCTCCTCGTGCTCGAGGTCGACCTCGCCGCGCTCCACGCGCTCGCGCAGCAGGTCGCGGAGCGTCCGGGCCGCCTCGCCCGAGAGCTTGAGGAACCCGATCGACTCGCCGAGGAGATCCCACTCGCCCCGCGGGCGACGCGCGATGTCGAGCACGCGTCCGCCGCGCACCATGAGCATCTGCTCCTCGCCGGTCGGCTCGGAGCGGCCGTCGAGCAGGAAGCACGACTGGTGGCGCGAACGCACGAGGCGCTCGATCATCTCGTCGGGGCCCCAGACGTCCGCGTCCATCACGAGCGCCGGCCCGGAAAGGCGCTCGCGGGCGCACCACAGCGACAGGATCGCGCCGCGCCGGTAGTCGGGGTTGTGCACGAATTCGAGGGGCGGACCGGCGTCGGCGCGACCGAGCGCGTCGACGATTCGATCGCCGCCGTGCCCGACCACGATCGTCGCGCGATCGACGGCCGCCGACCGGAGTTGGCGCAGCAGGCGGGCGAGCAGCGTCTCGCCGGCCACGTCGAGCAGCCCCTTGGGACGGTCGGCCAGTTCGCCGCCGAAGCGCTTGCCCACCCCCGCGGCGAGGATGATCGCCCCGAGCCCGTCGCCCTCGCCGCTCACGCCGCGGCCCTGCCGAGAGCGCGCCCGAGAGAGTCGAGGAACCGGTCGAAGTCGTCGGTCGAGAGCGCTCCCATGTTCGCCACCCGGAAGACCTCGGCGGCGAGCCGGCCCTGCCCCTCGTAGACCACGAAACCGTCCTCCCGGACGCGGTCGTGCAGCTCGCGGTAGGTGGCCCCGCGCGGCAGCACGAGGGAGGTGATCGAGTTCGAGCGCAGCCCGGGCGGCAGGAGAAGCCTCAGGCCCAGCTGCTCGAAGCCGCGGCGCAGCCGCTCCGCGGCCTCCCGGTAGCGCAGGACGCGGCCCTCGACCGTCTCCTCGAGCAGCTCGTCGAGCGCCTCGTCGAGCGCGTAGAGCACCTGGACCGCGGCGGTGAACGGCACGGTCCGCTTGCGGTGCGCCTCGTGGTGCCGCGGCAGGTTCATGTAGACCGAGCGCGGCGCGATCGCGCCCATGCGCTCGAGCTCGGCGCGGGTCGCGAGCACGAAGCCGATCCCGGGAAGGCCCTGGATGCACTTGTTGGCGACGCCCACGCAGATCGAGACGTGTCCGTCGCCGAGGTCGATCGGGTCGCCGCCGAGGCCGCTGATCGAGTCGACGAGCAACCGGCGGCCGGCCGCGCGAACGACCTCGCCGACCTCGCGCACGGGATTCCGGAGCCCGGTCGTCGTCTCGTGGTGGACCATCGCGACGACCTCGACCGCGGGATGCCGGCGAATCGCCTCGGCGACCTTCGCGGGATCGGGAGGCTCGGTCCATTCGGAGCGCACGGCGACCGTCTCGATGCCGTGGACGGTCGCCATCTCGAGGATGCGCTCCCCGTAGACGCCGTTCACGACGACGAGCATCTGCCGCCCGTGGGCCACCGAGCTCGAGACCGCCGCTTCGAGCGCGAGCGTGCCCGAGCCGGTGATCGGCACCGCCTCCCATTCCCCGCGCGGTGCGAACGCGGCCACGAGCTTCCGGCGCACGCCGTCGAGAAGGTCCGCGAACTCGGGCTCGCGATGGCAGAGGTCGCCGCGGGAGAGCGCGCGCGTCACGCGCGGCGAGACGTTCACCGGGCCGGGATTGAGCAGGATCACCGCGGGCCTCCTCCGTCGGCGGCGCCCGCGGCCCGCGACGCGAGCGCCGCGACCGCTCGCCGCATGCGCGCCGTCATCTCCTCGGGCGTGTGCGGGATGCGCGGGGCCGGCGGCCCGGACTCCGGCTCGGTCTCGACGAGGACGAAGGTCGGCCCCTCGATCCGCGACTGTCGCTCGAGCGCGGCCCGGAGCCCGTCGAGGTCGGAGACGCGCACCGCGTCCGCGTAGCCTGCCGCGTGCGCGACCTCCTCGAGCCGGACGCGGGTCGAGATCGTCGGCTGGTTGCCGGTGCTCGCGTAGACGCCGTTGTCGATGCAGACGTGGCGGAAGCGACGCGGCGCGATCGCCGCGGTCATCGCGAGCGAGCCCAGGTTCATCAGCACGTTGCCGTCGCCGTCGATCACGCCGACCGGCACGCGCGGCTCGGCGACCGCGATCCCGAGCGCGATCGAGGACGCGAGGCCCATCGAGCCGATCATGTAGAAATGCGACTCGCGGTCGCCGAGCGCACAGACCCAGCGCGAGATGAAGCCGTTCGCGCAGGCGACGGCGTGGCCGTCGAGGAAGGGCAGGGCCGTCCCGATCGCGTCGCGACTCGAGGGCCGCCCGCCGCGTCCCGGGTCGGTCGGGAGGCTCGATCTCACGCGAACAGCCCCGGTGGCACGACGAGCGCGACCGGCCCCGGTCGCTCGTCCAGCGTGCGTCGCGCCCAGGCGACGGAGTCGACGATCGCGTCCGCGCCGACCTCGCGCCACGGGATCTCGACCGCGTCGAGGATCGCGGGCATCGCCTTGCCCATGACGACGTGCTCCGGCGCGTCGTTGCCGCCCTTGCCCCGCCAGGTGACGAGCAGCAGGCAGGGAATCGCGTAGATCGACTGGAGCGACCCGAGGGCGTTGATCGACACGCCCAGGCCCGAGTTCTGCATGAGCACGAGTGGCGTGCGCCCGGCGAAAGCCGCGCCGGCGGCGAGCCCGAGGGCCGCGTCCTCGCGGGTCTCGGGGACGTAGCCGTGTCCCTCGAGCAGGGTGATGACGGGTCC
>JAGWVP010000159.1 GCA_018970825.1 bacterium
ACGTCGCGTCGCGACCGCCGACGAGGCGAAGCACCCCTACAAGTGGACCGGCGACTACGGCATCCCGGGGCTCCTCGCGGAACTCGGGCTCGACGCGGACGGAGCCCCGCTCGATCCGTCGCGGCCCGCGCCGCCGCACCGCGTGTTCGGCGATGCGGGGGCCTGCCCGGGCGGCGTGCCGGTCGAGGACTCGGTCGACGAGCCGGGGGAGGCGAACCCGCGTGCCCGCATCGTGCGCGCGTCCGTTCTGCTCTCGCGTTCGCGGAGGGAAGCGCTCTCGCCGTGTGCAGCCGAGGCGGCGCGCTGGCGCGAGGCCGCGGCGCCCCGGCCCCGTTGACGGCGACCGCACGCCGGGGGGCCGGGCGGTCTCGCGGGCTTGCCGACACGGCACCGACGGTGGGATGCAGGCGTGCGCGCGGCCGTCGCCGCGCTCGATGGGCCCGCCCCGGGGGCGGGCGACGGAGGTCGTCGATGGGCCGTCTACGGGATCGGGTGGCGCTGGTGACGGGCGCCGCGTCGGGCATCGGACTCGCCTGCGCGCGGCGTTTCGCAGGGGAGGGCGCGACGGTCGCGGGCCTCGACCTCGCGGTCTCGGACCCCTTTCGGGAGTTCGCGGCAGGGCACGCCGACTCGTCGTTCCACGCCTGCGACGTCCGCGACGAGGAGGCCGTCCGGGCGGCGGTCGCGGAGGTCGTCTCGCGACACGGTCGCATCGACGCGCTGGTCACGGCGGCAGGCGTGGCGGGCGGCGGCCCGGTCCACCTGCTCCCGGCCGAGGAATGGCAGCGCGTGCTCGACGTGAACCTGAAGGGCACCTTCCTGTGCTGCAAGCACGTGCTCGGCGGCATGGCCGAGCGGCGTCGCGGCAGCATCGTCACGATCGCGAGCGTCGAGGGCCTCGAGGGCACCGAGGGCGGCAGCGCCTACAACGCATCCAAGGGCGGCGTCGTCCTTCTCACGCGGAACCTCGCGATGGACTACGGCCGCCTCGGCGTGCGTGCGAACGCCGTCTGCCCCGGCTTCATCGACACGCCGATGCTCGACGCGGTGCTCGGCGGCGAAGCGATGGCTCCCTACCGCGAGCGCATCCGCTTCCAGCACCAGCTCGGCCGCTTCGGGCGTCCCGACGAGGTCGCGGCCGTGGTCGCGTTCCTCGCCTCGGACGAGGCGTCCTTCGTGAGCGGGCAGGCGGTCGCCGTGGACGGCGGATTCACCGCCGGGCACCGCTTCGGCTTCGCCGAGATGATGGGGCTCGCCTGAGGCGGCCTGCTCAGTCGCAGCAGCTGCCGGTGCCGGCCACGCCGCCGACGCGAGTGCAGTCGGCCTCGGTCTTCACGAGGTTGCAGCTCCCGATGCAGTCGGCGTTGGTCGTGCAGGCGCGCCCGATGTCGTCCGAGCAGAGGCCGTAGAGACATTTCGCCCCGCTCGCGACCGAGCAGGTGACGACGCCCGCGTCCTCGCCGCAGGTCGAGAGCGAGCCGCAGCGGAACGCGGTCTTGATGCAGGAGCGCCGCAGCGTGTTGTTCGAGGCCTTCATGATCGTGCGCTGCGCCTTGCGCAGGCAGGACTTGTACTGCCGCTTCACGTCCCAGTCCCCGGGGCAGGGGCAGAGAGTCGCCATCTCGTCGATGAGCGACTGGACGAGCGCGGTGTCGCAGGTCTTCGAGCCTCGGACGGGCTGCGGAGACGAGGCTGCTCCGGCGAGGACGGGCACGAGCAGCAGGGGGCCCGCGAGCAGGAAAAAGGCGGGGTTCGAAAGTCGTCGTGTCTTCATGGAGGGGCTTTCGTCGGGGGAGGTTCCGTTCGCCTCGGGGGCCGCGGCCCGTGACCGCATGTCCTCGTAGGGGAGGAGGACTCCCCCGGTCAACGGGTTTCATCCCGGGAGGGCTGGAAATCACGCGAGGGGGCGCCTCGAACGTCCTCGCGAGGGCCGGGGGGCGGAGCCGGGGGGCGGGTTCGCCGGCCGGCACGGTCGCGGGGCGTCATGGTCGTTGTTTTTGTGTTGACTCGCCTCGGCGGCCGAATTAGGACGACGGTCATGCTCTACCAGATTTGCGCCCGGCTCGCGCTGTTCGTGCTCCTCGTCGGCGCCGTGTCCGCGCCGAGCGCGCACGCCGTGCGCGGTCCGCGCGTCTGCCCGGTCGAGCAGGTGACGTCGATCTTCGCCGAGCTCGACGCGGCCTGCCCCTGCGCTGCGGCGACGAGCAAGCGCGAGTATCGCCGCTGCGTGAGGCTCGCCGGCAAGTCGATCATGAAGGCATCGAACAACACGCTGCCGAGGAACTGCCTGCGCGCGGCCCTGCGCTGCGGCAACCAGGCCACGTGCGGCATCGACGGAGCCGTCCGCTGCGAGCGTGGCAAGTCGGGAAGCTGCGTCGGGGGGGCCTGCCAGCACGACATGGCGGTCCCCTGCGCGACCGACCAGGACTGCGTGCTCTCGGTGTGCGACGTCCGCCAGTCGACGAAGAACTGCGAGGACAACGGCGGAACGCCCGTCGGCCTCGGCTCCTGCTGCTCGCCCTGACGATCGGATCGCGGCCTCCCGGTCCGGTACCGGGGGGAGCATCGCGCCGCGACGTCGCCCGCGCCTCGCGGGTCGGCCTGCCGCCCGGGCGCGACGTGGATCTCAGGCGAGTTCGGTCTCGGCGAGCATGAGCGCGTTGCGCCTCGCGCGGCAAACGATCTCGCCGCGCTGGTTCCGCCCGACGTGCTCGAACAGAACGATCCCGTGCCCGGGGCGGGACTTCGAGCGCCGGGCTTCGAGCACGGTGGTCTCGACCGTGATCGTGTCGCCGACGAAGACGGGATGGGGGAAGTCGATCTTCTCGAAGCCCAGGTTCCCCACCGTCGTCCCGAGCGTCGTGTCGCCGACGGAGAGCCCCACCACGAGTGCGAGCGTGAACATGCTGTTCACGAGCGGTCGTCCCCACTCGGTGCCCTTCGCGTATTCCGCGTCGAGGTGGAGGGGCTGGGGATTCATCGACAGGGTGGTCAGGAGGAGGTTGTCGGTCTCGGTGACCGTGCGCCCCGGCTGGTGCCGGAACGTCGTGCCCGGAGCCAGTTCCTCGAAATACTTGCCCGCCAACGGCGTCCCTCCTCGCTCGTGCCGTCGGTCCGCCCGGCGGCGGCGCGACTCTATACCCGCGGCGGTCGCAGAGGCGAGCCGCGCGGCTCGCGCGCGCGGAAGACCCCGCGCTACGAGCGGCACGCCGCCCGCTTGCGAGTGCCGCGCCCGGTGCGATCCTCCGCGGGTGACCGACCCCCGTGCGCCCGTCGAGGCCGTGGTCTTCGACCTCTTCGACACCCTGGTCGACCTGCACTTCGACCGCCTGCCGAACGTCGAGTTCGCGGGCCGTCGCATGCCCTCGACCTACGGCCGGCTTCACGCAGCCCTTCCCGGGGAGGCGGGCATCGGCTGGGAGGACTTCGCCGGGGCGCTCTCGGCCCTCGACCGCGAGTGGGCCGAGGGGGCGATGCGCGAGGGAATCGAGCTCGCGACCCGCGAGCGTTTCGCGCGGCTCGTCCGTCGCCTCGGGCTCGGCGAGCACGTCGGCCTGCCGGAGACCCTCGCGGCCGTCCACATGGGCGGGCTGCGGGCCTGCGCCGAGGTGCCGCCCTCGCACGCGGCGGTGCTCGAGCGCCTCGCCGGCCGCTACCGGCTCGGCCTCTGCTCGAACTTCACCGACGCCGCGACGGCTCTCTCGCTCCTGGAGGACGCGGGGCTGCTGCGTTTCTTCGACGCGCACGCGATCTCCGAGACCGAGGGCCTGCGAAAGCCCCGCCCCGAGATCTTCCGCGCGGTGCTCGATCGCCTCGGGACGGATCCGGAGCGCACCGTCCACGTGGGCGACCACCTGCGCGAGGACGTCGGCGGTGCATCCGCGCTCGGCCTCCGCACCGTCTGGGCGACCCGCCGGGTGCGCGACCCCGACGCGGCCCTGCGCGAGCACGCGGGGATCCGCCCGACCTGGCGCGCCGGGGACCTGTCCGAGATTCCCGACCTGCTGCCCTGACGTCGGGGAGCAGGTCGGCCGGGACGGGGACCCGGGACGAGGCTTGCCGCACGATCCGCGCTCGGGGCCTCGCCGTCGCTCGCGGCGCCGTGGTAGGCCGAACCCGATGCAACGGCTCGTCCCCCTGCTTCTCGTCGTCGCGCTCGCCGCCTGCGGGGAACTCTCGGGCGATCCCCCGGCGCCGGCGACCGCCGTCGCGCGATTCGCGCCCGCGCCTCTCTCGTCCGGCGCGACGTCGTTCGGCGACGTTCCGTTCCCGAGCGACCTGTATCGCGACGCCACGGGCCGGATCGCGCTCGGCGAGTTGCCGACGCCGCTTTCCGACCAGCCGATCTTCGACGCGATCCGGGCGCTCCTCGCGAACCGCGACGGCTTCTGCACGACCTGTGCGATCCACTTCGCGATCGACGGCGCGATCGAGCCCGACGCCGGCTGGCCGCGCCCGGGCTTCGGCCCGGCCCCCGCGGGCGATCTCGACCCGGCCGCGCTGCTCGCCGGGGCCGTCGTGCTCGCCGACGTCGACCCGGCCTCGCCCGAGCGCGGCCGGCTCTTCCCGCTCCGCTACCAGTGGGACGCCTCGCGCGGCCTCCTGTCCGTGCGACCGGGCCCCGGCGTCGCGCTCCACGGCGCGCGTCGCTACGCGGCGGCGCTCACCTCGCGCGTGCGCGCGGCCGACGGGACGCCGCTCGGCCCGAGCGCCGCGTTCGCCGCCCTGCGTGACGGCCGAACCCCCGCGTCCGACACCGAGTCCGAGCGCGTGCGCGCGAACCTCGCGCCCGCGCTCGACGAACTCGACCGGATCGGCCTCGATCGCGCACGGGTCGTCGCGCTCGCGGCGTTCACGACCGGCGACCCGACGATCGACCTGCGGGGCACGCGCGCCGCGGTGCAGGGCGGTGCCTCGCCGACCGCGGTGGTCGACCGTACCTGGAGGAGCGGCGAGATCGACGAGCTTCTGGGGCTCCCGTCGGAGGACCGGCCCGGCATCGACGTGCCGCCGGTCGCGGGCACCGGCGGGTCGCGGTCGATCGTTCACCGGACGATCGCCGCGGTGATCGCGGGCCGTTTCACGGCCCCGCGCATCGTCGAGGGCGCCGGCCGCGAGATCGGCCTGTTGCGCCGGGACGCGAGGGGTGCGATCGAGGCGGGCCCGTCGCAGGACGTCCCCTTCCTCCTCTCGATCCCCGCGGGCGCGGACCTGCGCGATCTCCCGGTCGCGATCGCGCACCACGGCTTCAACGCGAGCCGCACGACGGGCTTCGCGACCGCCGAGACCGCTGCTCGCGCGGGAGTCGCGGTGCTGGCGATCGACGCCTTCCAGCACGGCGCGCGCGCGGCGTCGGCGAGCGATCGCGTGAACTCGATGCGCGGAGGCTTGCCGGGCGCCGACGGCTTTGCCGAGAGCGAGCCGGCCGACGTCTCCGCCCGAGTGTTCGGCGTCGTCGGCACGGCGCCCGGTCTCGACGGCTTCCCCGGCTATCCGCTCGGCACCCTGCTGCAGTTCACCGCCGACGTCGCATCCGCGGCCCGGCTCGTGCGCGAGGGGGCGCTCGCCGCGGCGGCGAGCGCCGTGCTCGGCGGCGAAGTCGGATTCGATGCCTCGCGCACGGCGTTCGTGGGCAACTCGCTCGGCGCGGTCGTCGGCATGGCCTCGCTCGCGGTCGAGCCCACCTTCCGTGCCGGGATCGAGAACGTCCCGCCCGGTTCGATCGTCGAGGTGCTCGCGACCTCGCCGGAGTTCCGGCCGCTGGTCGAAGTCGTGTTCCTGCCGCGCCTCGGCGTCCAGGGGCCGTTCGACGAGGAGTCGCGCCACCTGCTGCTCGACCCGGTGATCGACCTTTCGCGCTGGATCCTCGAGCCGGCCGATCCGCTCGCCCTCGCACGCCACCTTCTCGCCGAGCGCGTGGTACCGGGAGCCGCCCCCGAGGTGCTCTTCCAGTCGGCGGCACTCGACGAGGTGGCGCCGCCGGGCCCGACCGAGTCGATGCTCGCCGCGGTCGGGGAGCCGCGCGCGACTCGCTTCGACCCCGCCGCCCACGGCATGCTCGAGGTCGCCGAGCAGTCCTCGCGGTGGCTGCCCCCGGCTTCCCCGCCGTTCGCCCAGCGCCCCGAGCCGGTGCCCGTTCGCAACCCGATCGAGGCCGAACACGAGGAAATCCGGGATTTCCTCGCAGGAGCCCTCGCCCCGGGCCCGATGCCGGGTACGGCCCGGAGGGAGCACGCATTCGGGGGTTGACCGAGTGGTTGACGACGAAGAGGCATGTGTTTCAACCCGCGACCGATTCGCTGCCGCGTCCCCGCCCCGGGGAGGCGGCCTCTCACGGAGGTGACTCGTCCATGAAGAAGCGCCTGTTCGCCCTCTTCGCCCTGGTAGCACTCTCCCTCCCCGGCGTTTCGTCGGCCCAGACGAACGGGACGTTCGCGGACGGGTTCGAGAGCGGAAACCTCGATGCCTGGACGAAGGCCGCGACCAAGGACGGCCACCTCTACGCGAGCCCGCTCGCGAAGTTCACCGGCGACTACGGCGCCCTCTTCGACGTCGAGGGCCTGCCGCTCGACTCGAAGCCGAAGCTCTGGCTGAAGGACACGAGCCCCGAGGCGGATGCCGATTACGACGCGGCCTGGATGTTCAACCTGAACGACCTCGCGGTCCCGGCGGATCCGCGCGTCGTGCGGATCGTGACCGGCCGCATGAAGGAGAACCCGGACCGCCGTCCGTTCGAGGTCCGTCTGATCTACTCGGGCGGCTCGTGGACGGCGCTCGGCATCATCCGGGACGACGACGACGTTGCGTGGCGTACCGCGACGATCCCGGTCCAGCGCGCCTGGACGAGTTTCGGCATCCAGTGGCGCCGGTCGACCGGACCGAGCGCCTCCGACGGCAGCTTCAAACTGACCGTGGACGGAACCTCGAAGTCGGTCGGCGGCATCGACAACGACCTGACCACGATCGACGGGATCCAGATCGGTCTCCTCGGTGGCATCGGCCGAACGTCGACGGGCACGGTCTTCCTCGACGACTTCGTCTCGGCGTGGCTCTCGTTCCCGACGCCGACTCCGACGCCGGAGGTGACTCCGACGCCGGAGGTGACGCCGACGCCGGAGGTGACGCCGACGCCGACGCCGAGCCCCACCCCGACGGCGACTCCCTCGCCGACGCCGCCCGAGGTGACACCGACCTACACGC